>NZ_FOHY01000037.1:0-6054 GCF_900111525.1 Prevotella sp. kh1p2 | reverse complement strand
CCTCAGACATGGTCATCAGCAGGTCAAGCGTCAGACCGCTCTCCTGATACCTGCGCACATACTTGCGCACAGTGTTACGCGAGAGATGAAAAGCACTAGAGATGCTTTTTATACTCATTCCAATGGCGTAACATCGCAATAAATTTCTTAACTTTGTCATTGAATTCTGTAGTTTAACGTTTATCCGCCAGTCAGGACGGCAACACAAAACTACAAAAAAGCCCCTGAATGGCAATCGCATTCAGGGGTCAATTTTATTTTGCCGCAGAGGGTCATTCTTATTTTGCCCGTAAGGGTCAACGTCGCTTGCCCTCGGGGGTCAAACGCGCTCGGCTTTTCCAAGTGTAATCGCATCATTTAAATCCCAACGTTGCACGTCGATAGTTGTACGAAAGCCAGTAGCTTCGTTTCAGGGATTCGGACAGGAAAGAATGGTCAATCATATCCTTTGCCAGAGGATGCTCTGCTGCAAAGAAATCCATTTCTCGTTTTATCAATCGCTCAGATAGACCTATACGGCGACCAAACTCCTCGAAGTCCTTACGGCCAACAGTTCTTGTATCGGATAGTTGCATGCCTTCTTTGAACAATCCTTTATCAAGAGCGAAGATGCGTGGCATGCTCAAATGTAGACTGGTATTGATGAGGTCGTAGGCAGGGGTGAGGTGGTATTCTCCGTCACCTCGGTTGATAAGTGAGAAGTTTTTCAGATGCGCATCATCATTGAGAGTGAGATAGTTGAAGACAACGATGCGGAAGTACTTTAGGATTTCGACGGGAGCAGCCTTGACGTATTTGCGGATGATGTCAGCACATTCCTCATAACTCAGATTACTATATTTGAAATCGCTGCCACCATTGGCATCGGTCAGTCCTGCAAGAGAGGCAAAGTCTTCTTGGCTATACTTTTGCCCATTAGGGCCGACATCGAAACGTCGACAAAGATAGGCAGCTTCACCATCTTGGAAGAAACAAATGCCATTTGCTGCCGTTTCTATATGATAGACTTGCGAAGCCAACTGCATGGTCAGATGCTCATTGGCTGGACAATACTTACGGTCGAGCAAAGCATAGGATGTTGGAGCAGGTTTCAAAATGTATGTTCCACGTTCACCTTCAGCTGGCTTTACCAAATGTCCTTCACTCAACACCAAGCTCGCCTTAGGTTGAACGCCAGAGAGCGAGATGCGCCCCACATTCTTCAGATAAGCTTCATTGTCACCACTATCGTTATTGGGACTGTCAAAATCAAGAATATGGGAAACTTCTTTTTCATCAAACAGTTGTTTCCGAGCTACAGGGGAATAGGTGGTAAAGCCTTCCTGCAATGTAGAAGGGCATACGTTTATTTCTACCATATTCATAAGGGCTTAACGGTTACGGCTCCAATGGTATCGTGCTGAGCTGTTGCCAGCATGATGCCGAAGTCATCGTTTTCATCGATATGATGCAACATAGATTGTACTTGGCGGTTGGAACCTTCAGACAACATATTAAAGAAATAGGGAAAAAGGTGGATAGAGTGATATGCCTCTTTCCTGACAGGCATTGCCAAGCAAACAGGCTCGCCGTGGTAGTCCTCACCATAAGTGAACACATATTCCCTGGCATCCGTCTCTTGCAATATGCCTGCCTCCATATCGTGAACATAAACTTTACACTGTCTCATAATCAAGCTGCTTGATGTTAATGTCTATTTGCAAACCCAAAGTATCGAGTATCGTGAGCAAGGTGGCGAGCTGAGGATTACCCTCGCCTCGTTCAATCGCTACAACGGTATTAACAGCTACACTTGCCAGGTCAGCCAATGTTTGTTGGTTGATACCCAATTTTTTCCTTCTTTCCTTGATGGCATTCCCTATTTCCTGTTGTATCATAATCTCAATATATTGCGATTTCGGTGCAAAGATAAGCAATTCTTTTCAAATAATGACACGAATTCTCAATAAAATGCGATTTTGGACATAATTTACTATGAATAGCCATAATAATACGTAAAAATCACAACGCATTGCGATTTTTATTGTTGTCCCATCATCTTCTTCAAAAGTTCTTTCATCTGTTCAGGAGTAAGGCTATCTATGTCGATAGGTCCTTCTTCCTTTTCGATGTTAAGCAACTTACTATTGTTACGGAATCGGATTTCAAGAGGCTTGTCCATTTTATAAAATCAAAAACATTAACGGAAACGAGCTTCTAAACGTATAAATCTATAATAGCCGTGAAATACGGTTTCCCAACTTCCATGATTGATACTATTATCCCCAATCTGGCCTTTTATCTTTCTCTTCAGGACGGTAATATGACTTTGACTTATCTTCCTTAATTCAAGAAGAAAACTCCCAAATATGTAAAAATCCTGCAAATCGGCGAGTTTACTTTTAAAATCAAGAAAGAAAACCAAGGAATTTGTATTATTGTGATCAAATAACCTTATTTTGCCATCTTTGAGTTTAAATACAGGTTTTTCTTTCTCTTCTTGGTCGGCAAAGAGGATATTTACTCTATTCCCTTGGAAGGCAACAACAATTTTGAAGAATCGCAATTATTGTGGTTTTTATTGTTGTCCCATCATCTTCTTCAAAAGTTCTTTCATCTGCTCAGGGGATAGGCTGTCGATGTCGATGGGTTCTTCTTCCTTTTCAAGGTTGAGCAGCTTACTATTGTTACGGAATCGGATTTCAAGAGGATACATATCCTGATAGCCGCTTGTCACATCATTCCCTTGTGAGTGACCCATACTTTCAGAGATGTACAACTCCTCTACGCCAGCCAGTTTCAGGTTGGTATCAAAGGAATGACGCGCCCATGTTCCAGACACCACTTTGTCCCACCCAAGTACTTCTTTACATATACGGTTCATGCGGTCTTTGATGTTGGAGTTTTCCTGTACCGTCAGTTTCCTTCGCAAGGTTTCATCTGTGGCTCCATTGAAGATTTGTGGAAAAACATATGCGTCCTTCTCTGGCTTGGCTCCAATCTCATTAAGGATCACTTTGAGTGGTTCTATGATAGGAACGATAACCACCGACATGCTGTTGCTTCGTGCCGATGTTTTCTTTCGCATAAACTCAAAAGCACGACCACCTTCTGCAAAGTAAGTACGGTTGTAGGTCAAACGTCCTGCATCGGCAAGATTGAATCCATTGCACAGATATTGTGCCAGGAATAGGCCCAAAGAATCATGGGCACGTTTCTTATAAGCTGGATCCCAACCTTCGGGATAGCGCTTCTCAACGAAGACTTTATATAGTTCCGTCATTTCATCAACGCTAAGGTATGATTGCTGGCGACGTTTACCTCGTGGAATTGAGATGAGCGTGTTGTCCTTGTTGGAGAAGGGGTATTTGTCCTCGGTCAAAAAACCTTGGCGAATACATTCATTCCAAACAACACGGCAGGTCCGAAGATACATACCACGGGTAGCATCAGCAATCTTCCCGACGACCTTGCCGTTTTCGACCACACCATTTTTCATTACATCATTCCACTTGTCAATTACGTTTTTGCCGACCATGAAGCCCTTCACATCACCAACGTATTTAAGGAAGGAGTTGAGTGCCCACTGGTAGTTCTCTGCGGTACCAACCCTGTCTTCTGCTTTCATTCTTGCGATAATGCTCTCCCAAACACCTACAAAAGATGTAGCTTTATCATATTCGATTTCCGCACCTGTCAGATAAGTACGGATAAGGTCGAGTGTTAAAGTCTGCTTCTTGCTCAGTTTCTCCAGTTTTTCCCTGTAGCTTTCTAGCATCTTTAGCCATTCGACATGAACAGGCATGAGCGAACTTTTCGCTCCTTTCACGCTACATACGTCATTGAAGTACTTCTCGCTTTGATAGTCCATATCCTTTAGTTTGTAGTAATACCGTTTAGCTGCTATCTGAAAACAGATGGCCAAAGGGTATACATTCGTACTCTTATTGGTACGTTTGTCGAGAACTAAAGTAAGTGAACAGTTGTCCACTTTTCCGCACTTGATTGATGTCTTTTCAGCCTTCATAACTATAGTCTGTTGCTTCGTTCATGGGAATCTTGCGAACAATTTGCGAACAAAATGCGAACAAAATCGCCCATTAATTGAGGTTTATTGAAATTTCACTTTTGCGCTGCAAAGTTACAAAATAATTGTGAGACAACGACTTACGAAGTCAAGAAAAATTTTATGAAACTATAAAAAATTTTATTTTAACAGACTCATAATCTGGAGGTCCCAGGTTCAAGCCCTGGCTGGTCCACTACCGAAAATCAGCAACTTACATACTTGACAAGTTGCTGATTTTTCTTTTTGCGAAAACAATGCGAAAACATAGCATTTGAGTTCGATACCATTTTATACCATGTGAGGCAATCATTTGCAAGCAAAATCATCCGACCAACTTGTTCCTATCGGACCAATACTAAAATCACCGAACCAAATTATGAAATTATTGGCCGGATGTAAGTGTCTAATGGCCTAATTCGAGAGATATGGATTTTCTTTGCAAATAAAAACATATTGATTATCAGTTAGTTATGTACAAGTGTGAATATCTCTGCAAATAAAAGATTCTATCCATAATATGGCAGATAAGTCATAAATTTCTTAGCCTTGGTTTCTGCATCCACAGGCTTTATCAATCCAGCCTCTACAGTATCAGCAATTATACGAGAAGCTATGGATGAATCATTCTTTGTAAGCTCAAAACGTTCTCTGACAGACTGGTTATTGATAGCTTCTCCATCCTCATATTTCAGACACGCATGTTGGTAACATGCCGATACTTTCTCATCCTTTGTCATATCCTTGAACTTTTTCAGAGGATATAGGAAAACTCTGGTATGCTGTTCACTCTTGGTAAATTTGGGAGCAGGCAAATACATTTGCTCAACTGCAGCAATAGCGCGGTCTATTCCACTACCTCGTTTCTCACAAATACCCAAAAGAAACATTGTCTGAGCTAATTCCTCATTACGTGACTGCGGTGGGAGATCTATCAGCCTATTGATGTCATTAAGTGGTGCCCCTGCATTTGTAATAGTAAGTCTATTCGAGAAGATCTCTATGGTCACAGGCATTCCCTTTATCCCAAAGTCTTGATGAACAAGGGCATTCGCAACAAACTCACGAATAGCAATCCGAGGATAAGTGGGAATCATCTCTCGCTTAACATCTATGTTTTCTCTGCTTGTATTCTGCATGATGAAATCAATCAAACTTTCAAAACCTACAGCATATCCATAAGTTCCATGTTGCTCGAACTCCTGAGAACGATTGTTCGTGCCATTATACTTTCTCACGATTACTTCTTTACCACGCAGTTTTGGAAAATCTTTAAAGTCCCTATCAAAAAGCAAAGCTCCCAGATTAGTGATACTCCAAATCCCATGATTTTCATGGCAGAAATTATATTCACTTAAACGATTGACTATAGAGTCTGTTGAGCTCGGCACATCTTTCTCCATTAGTTCAAAAAAAGACTTGTAATTCAGGAATTGGAGTACCTGCTCCTTTGTAAGATCAGAAAGAGCCGTATGCTCTTCGAAGGTAAATTCATTAGAGGTTGCAATCATTTCTTTCACTTGATTGCGTGACATCTTAACAGTCTGACCTGCGGAACGTAAATACGAATTAAACACATCATGTCCACGTAAGAATACAGGTTTGTCTGCTTGTTCTGGAATATAGATGAATAACAAACTATGTCCATTAAAATCCATCACACTATGATCTATAGGAATCGGAGGCTGTCATCTGAACTGTGTCAAAGACTAAGACAATAAGATTTATCATTGCTCTGTTTATAGAGCATAAAGATTAGTACAATGACACAAGAAGAGTACACAAAGATGCTTGCTGTAGCGAAAGATCAGTTCAAGTCCGGCAAGCCCCTGTTTGGCAAGGATGGTGCATTCCATCAAGTATTAGAGGACTTCCTTAACGCTGCCATGGAGGGTGAGCTGGAGAGTCACCTTGAGGCAACCAATCCGGTAAGCGGTAATCGTCGTAATGGCAAGATGCACAAGCAGCTCCAAACGGAGTATGGTCCCGTAGAGATCGAGACACCTCGT
>NZ_FOHY01000010.1:0-131991 GCF_900111525.1 Prevotella sp. kh1p2 | reverse complement strand
CCTTCTTCAGGCGCTTCAGTTCTGCTTCATGCGCCTTGCGCTCCTCGAGCAGCTGGGCGCGAAGTTCGTCGAGCGTGGTTGGCAGTTCTTCGTGTTTCATAAGCAAGGGAATTGATGAGTTGTCGGGGTGGCCGTACGCGCGGAGGTATCCGAAGAATGTCGCCACGGGAATGCCGGCACTTGTGGAAAAGGCGCGTATCGACAGGCCACTCGTGAGGTACCGACGTAATAACTCTAATTTTTCGATTTCATTGTACTGTTTCATGACTTTTTACTTTTTTTGTTTGATGTAAACTGTCAACTTATTCAGTACAGGTCACTAAGAAATGATAGTGTATTTGGCAAATTTAAGGATGAGTTGCTTGGTACCGGTATTCTCAAACTCAACAGTAGCCTTGGTGTTTTCACCCGTTCCTTCAATCTTCAGCACTTTACCGATGCCGAAACGCTGGTGCTCTATCACGTTTCCCTCCTTGAGCGGAGAAGCCGGACCTCCGCTTGACGGACCTGAAGACTGAACTGGCGCCACGCTCCGCAGCCTTCGGCCGCCGTTGGCAATGGCACTGTTCACTTTATCCAAGCTGCCACCATCGGCAGCAAGTTTACGCTTGAACGAGCCGGAGAGTGGGTCTACGGCTTCTTCGGCACGCTTGGGAGTCGTAATCTTGGGCACAGGGTCGGCCATGAACTGGCCCGCTACGGGGCGGCTGTTTTGCATGCTGCCGTTCAGTTGCCTGTATTCGCTTCCCCATACGCTGCTGCCCGTGTATGGTTTTTCAATCTCGTAATCGTCCTTGAAGAAACTTCTGGGCTTGCTGCGCTTCATGTCCATTCCCGTTTCATCCTCCAGGCTGGTGAGGTTAGGGTTAATGTCGTTGAGGAATCTGCTCGGTACTTCGTACTCCATCTTGCCATATCTCCACCTCAACTTGCTCCAAGTAATCATGCAATGGCGCTTGGCCCGGGTGATGGCCACATACAGAAGGCGCCGTTCCTCCTCAAGTTCCCTGATGGAATTACTGGCCATCAGGCTCGGGAAAATGCCCTCCTCAAGCCCCACAACGAATACGGTAGGAAACTCGAGACCCTTGGCTGCATGTATCGTCATGAGTGTTACTTTTCCTTCAGCGTCATCAGCAGTGTCCAAATCGCTTAGCAGAGAGACCGTTTGCAGGAAGTCAGGCAGGTAGATTTCATCGCCTCGGTCTTCTTCTTTCTGTTCTTCAACAAATTGGGAAAGGCCGTTCAAGAACTCATCCAGGTTTTCTATGCGCGTTAATCCCTCAATGCTTTTGTCGGAAATCAGGTCCTGGTAGATGCCCGACTTCCTGATTACATCCTGTCCTAATTCAAAAGCATCGGTATTGGGCAACTTTTCCATGAACTCCTGTATGGCTGTCCTGAACTTTTCGAGCTTGCCTATTGTGCCGCTATTTACATCTAACTGGTAGTGAACTGGGGACGAAACGACCTGCCACAAACTAACCTGGTTGGCCTGTGCGCAGAGAGAAATCTTCTGTACGGTGGTGTTTCCAATCCCTCGGGCAGGATAATTGATGATGCGCTTGAGCGCTTCCTCGTCGTCAGGATTAACTATCAACCGGAAATAAGCAATGATATCCTTTATCTCCTTGCGCTGGTAGAAGCTCTGTCCGCCTACAATCCTACAGGGAATGTGCTGTTTGCTCATCTCCTCTTCAATGCTCCTGCTCTGGGCGTTGGTGCGATACAGAACGGCAAAATCGCTGTAATCACAGTTCTCTTTGTGTTTCAGGCGTTTGATTTCGTTACAAACCAGGGCCGCCTCAACCTTGTCGGAGCTGGTACTTTTGATGCTAATCTTCTCTCCCTCGTCGTTCTTACTGTACACATCCTTGGGTATCTGGCGCTCGTTATGCTTCATCAGACTGTTTGCGGCCTCAACTATGCGCTGCGTAGAGCGGTAGTTCTGCTCCAGCTTGAAGAGCTTGACTTCGGGATAGATGTGCTGAAAATTGAGCATGTTGTCGATGTTTGCTCCCCTGAAGGCATAGATGCTTTGGTAATCGTCGCCAACAACACAGAGCCTGCGGTGCTCCTGCGTGAGCTGCTTGACTATCTGCTGCTGGGCGAAGTTGGTGTCCTGATACTCGTCAACCAGCACATACCGGAACCTTTCTGCGTACTTAGCCCTAATCTCCTGATGGTCTCTAAACAGCATATAGGTAAGAACTAACAGGTCGTCAAAGTCCATGGCGTTGGCTTTCTGCAGCCTCTGCTGGTAGGCGGTGTATATCTTGTGGGTTTCCGGAATTCTGTTCTGCTTGTCTCGGGCAAAGGTATCAGCATCGTCGGCATACTGGGCAGGGAGAATGAGACGGTTCTTGGCCATCGATATTCTGTTGTGAATGGAAGCCGGTTTGTAGATTTTATCATCAAGTTTCATGTCCTTGCAAATCGTCTTGATGAGTGAGCGGGAGTCTGATTCGTCGTAAATCGTAAAGCTGGCATTATAACCTATGTGCTCTGCTTCAATCCGCAAAATCCGTGAAAAAATGCTGTGAAAGGTGCCCATGTACAGCTGTCGTGCACTCTCCTGCCCCAAGAGGGTGGCTATTCGCGCCTTCATCTCGTTGGCGGCCTTGTTGGTAAACGTAAGTGCCAGGATGTTCCAAGGCGCCATTCCGCCCTGCAACAGGTAGGCTATTTTATAAGTCAGCACCCGTGTTTTACCTGAACCGGCTCCGGCAATCACCAATTCAGGCCCGTCGCAATACTCTACGGCTGCCCGTTGGCTGTCATTCAAAGCATCAAGCAGTTCTCGGTTTGTCATGAATAATGTCTTGTTTCAATGTTTTATTTTACGTAGATGCCGCCCGAAGCAGTTTCGGGATTGTAGTCTTCTCCTTCTTTCGGGAAACTTGGAATGAATTTCATTTCGCGCTGAATGCGGCGTTGGCGCTTCCGCATATACCGACTGGGATATCTTGAACTGAACTTTCTGGGATTTGGCAATGTAGCTGCAATCAAAGCACAGTCGGCCCGTGACAGCTCATCGGCTTCTTTTCCGAAGTTATATTCGGCGCAGGCATCAACGCCGTAGATGCCATCCCCCATTTCTATCGAGTTGAGGTAAACTTCCATGATACGTTGTTTGCTCCATAAAAGTTCTATGAGCGCAGTGAAATAAACCTCGAATCCTTTGCGTGTCCACGACCTTCCGGGCCATAAGAAAACATTCTTCGCCGTTTGTTGTGATATCGTGCTTGCTCCGTGTGTACGCCGTCCTTTAATGTTGTTCTTGGCTGCTTTTTCTATTGCATTATAGTCGAAGCCATGATGCAATAGAAATCTCTGATCCTCGGAAGCCATCACCGCAACAGGCATGTGCGGTGAGATATGCTCCAGAGCCGTCCAGTGGTGATGAATGGTAAAGCTTTTATTCTCCACACATCTTATTATCATTAAAGGCGTAACGTAAACCGGTATAAAGCGATAGGCCACAACGGCCAATATGGTTGATGCGAAAAAGAAGGCCAAGGCCCATCGTGCAACTCTCCAAACCAATCCCATAATTCAAGCAAAAGGGGTGCGCACAAAGATTTGTACGCACCCTATTCAATCTTAATTTACTATAAGTGTCTTACTTCAATGTACCGTTGTTGGCAGCATCTACCATTGCCTGAGAGGCGTAGAGATAAACTTCAACACGGCGGTTCTGCTGACGTCCGGATGCCGTTGTGTTGTCTGCAATAGGCTCAGAGCTGCCTTTGCCCACTACATTCTGGAATTGTCCGGCAGGAACTCCGCAACTCTTGAGGTAGTTAACCACGCTTTGTGCACGGTTGTTGCTCAAAGGTATGTTGATGCCATCATTGCCGGTAGAGTCTGTATGACCGTAAATGTCTACGTGGCAGTCCTGGTTGTTCTTCAGTACTGTAGAGAATTTGGCAAGTTCGTTCTTGCTCGACTGGTTCAGATTGGCCTTGTTCGTTGCAAACAGAATACCGGAATCGAAAGTAACGCGCACAGCTTTCAGACCGTTGGCATCGGTAACTTCGTCAACTTTAGCATTCTGAACTTGAGCTGCTGTCTCCTGAGCAACCTTGTCCATGTGGCGTCCGATAAGGGCACCAGCTCCTGAACCAACGGCACCACCGATAGCAGCACCGATGGCAGTTGCCTTGGAATCCTTGCCAATAATGTTGCCGATAATGCCTCCTAATACGGTACCAGCACCGCCACCGGCTAAAGCACCCGTTCCTTGTTTTGTTGCACAGGAAGTCATACCGCCTGTAAGGGTCAGGAAACATAAGCCCAATGTCATTAACTTAACATTCTTCATAATTGTAAAATTCTAATATTTAATTTATATCTATAACTTCTATATCGAATCGATAAACCTCGTTGAAGGTTTCCCGTTCCTTTATATTACATGCAAAGGTAGCTCTTTTTTCATCATCAGATGTTATTTACCAACTTTTTTTATTAATTTTGCCACAAAATTACAGATTAGTAGGAAATCACCAAAAGGAAAATTCCTAAAACCAGATAGGTTTTTCCCTACGTGTAGTAGGCAGACTGGTGGTGATGCTGATAACAAAACAAAAGAACACTATGGCAAAAGAATTAAAAGAGTTGACTAAACGTGCTGACAATTACAGCCAATGGTATAACGACCTTGTTATGAAGGCCGACCTGGCCGAGCAGTCTGCTGTGCGGGGCTGCATGGTCATCAAACCTTACGGTTATGCTATTTGGGAGAAGATGCAGGCACAACTTGATAAGATGTTTAAGGATACCGGCGTACAGAATGCTTACTTCCCTCTACTCATTCCCAAGAGCTTTCTATCGCGCGAAGCGGAGCATGTCAAAGGCTTTGCCAAGGAGTGTGCCGTTGTTACACACTACCGCCTGAAGGCAAACGAGGAAGGGAACGGCGTTGAAGTTGACCCTTCCGCCCGTCTTGATGAGGAGCTCATCATACGCCCTACCTCCGAAACAATCATCTGGAATACCTATAAGAACTGGATTCACTCATGGCGCGACCTGCCTTTGATGTGCAACCAATGGTGCAATGTCATGCGATGGGAGATGCGTACACGCCCGTTCCTGCGCACTTCCGAGTTCCTTTGGCAGGAGGGACATACCGCTCACGCCACCCGTGAAGAGGCCGAGGCCGAGGCCCAAAAGATGCTTCATGTTTACGCCGAGTTTGCTGAACGGTGGATGGCTGTACCTGTCATCCAGGGCGTTAAGAGCGAAACGGAGCGCTTTGCAGGTGCCTTGGACACGTACACCATTGAGGCTATGATGCAGGACGGCAAGGCCCTGCAGAGCGGAACTTCTCACTTCCTGGGTCAGAACTTTGCAAAGAGCTTCGACGTAACCTTCCTTAACAAGGACAACCAGCCCGAATACGTTTGGGCAACATCATGGGGCGTTTCCACACGTCTCATCGGTGCGCTCATCATGACACACTCTGATGACAACGGACTCGTTCTTCCGCCGCGGCTCGCCCCTATCCAGGTAGTCATTGTTCCTATCTTCAAGGGCGAGGAGCAGCTTGCTGCAATCTCGGTCAAACTGCAACCTGTCATCGACGAACTGCGCGAGATGGGCATCAGTGTGAAGTATGATGACTCCGACAACAAGCGCCCCGGCTTCAAATTTGCAGACTACGAGCTGAAAGGAGTGCCCGTTCGGCTCGTCATGGGCGGGCGTGATTTGGAAAACAATACCATCGAGTTGATGCGTCGCGACACGCTTGAAAAAGAGAGCATAAATTTCGATGGCATAGCCGGACATGTAAAGAAGCTGTTGGAAGACATACAGCAGAACATCTTCGAGAAGGCAAAGAAATATCGCGATGAGCGGATTTACGAGTGTGACAACTACGAAGAGTTCAAAGAGCGGGTAAAAGACGGCGGCTTCTTCTTGTGCCACTGGGACGGTACAGAGGAAACCGAAGCAAAGATAAAGGAAGAAACGCAGGCTACCATCAGGTGCGTTCCGTTTGCCTACGAGCAAACTCCGGGGGTAGACATGGTGAGCGGAAAGCCCGCAAAATGCCGCGTGATAATAGCCCGCAGTTATTAAAATGTAATAGAAAATCGCACTGCAGAAAGGAAAACAAGAAAGACTTTCAGGCCTTGCAGTTAACGGATTACGCAGCTACGGAAGACCTCTGGCACGTTTCCTGCCGGTTTGCAACTCCGGATGTACTGTCTGTTATAAAGCCTTGAGTTTCAATCATTTCCTGTTATCTGCACCTTTCTGGGTTCATGGAGCTATGCTTCAACGTCCTTGAAGTTATCGTTCAAGGATGCTGAAGCATAGCTTCAGTCGCCTTGAAGCATAGCTTCGTCACGACGGCTGCAAACGAGCAGACTTTCCGTATAACCCGTATTGCCCGGGCGAGTGATATTTTATGTTCTTGAAATTCAATAATTTTCGACGTTCGCATCTATGACAAACGGAAACGAAAACTTTACTTCAGAGCTCTTGCACTGGTACAAACAGCACGGCAGAAATCTGCCCTGGAGGAATACCAAGGATGCTTACGCAATCTGGTTGAGCGAAATCATACTCCAGCAAACACGCATTGCGCAGGGCACTGATTATTGGTACCGGTTCATGGAGCGGTATCCGGATGTAGAAACGTTGGCCAAGGCGACCGAAGATGAGGTTTTGAGGCTCTGGCAAGGATTAGGTTACTATAGCCGGGCACGCAACCTCTTGAAAGCTGCAAGGCAAATAACAGAGCTGGGCCACTTCCCTACTACCGCCGCGGAAATCAGCAAACTGAAAGGTGTAGGCCCCTACACGTCGGCTGCCATCGGTTCTTTGGCTTTCAATCTCCCCATGGCCGCCGTCGACGGTAATGTGTACAGGGTGCTTTCCCGCTATTTCGGCATCAACATACCTATCAATACCACCGAGGGCAAGCACACCTTCCAGGCACTTGCCCAAAGCCTGTTGCCGCCCAATGAAGCAGGCACCTTCAACCAAGCCATGATGGATTTTGGGGCTATACAGTGTACGCCCGCCTCGCCGGCCTGCCCACAATGCCCGCTTGCCGAAAGCTGTACGGCTTACCGCAAAGGGCTGGTAGGCCAGCTTCCCGTAAAACTCAGGAACCTCAAAATTCGTGAACGCCATTTCACCTATTTATATATAAGGTGTCATGGCGAGGTGGCCATTCACCGAAGAAAGAAGGGAGACATCTGGCAAGGACTGTGGGAACCATTCTTGTCAGAAGCCGGAAGCGCCCTTTCTTGTAACTCCCCTGCCAAGCTGATACGCGGAAACGTCAAGCACGTGTTGACGCATCAGGTGATTTATGCAGACTTCTACCTGCTCAACATGAATGTGAAACCCGCTCTGCCCGATGATTACATCTGGATAAAGGAAACGGATTTTGACAGCTATGGCAAACCTCGGCTGGTGGAAAAGATGCTCCAAATACTGGCCGAAGATTAACCCTTACCCCATCTCTTGCAAGAAAGCATCGAGTGCCTTGCCTCTATCGAGCGAGGGAGAAAACTCTTTCAGGACACGAAACTTTTGCTTGCCGTAACGTGCGATGCCGTCTTTCAGAGTTTCGAGTACGCAGACATCGCCGGCAAGTCCGCAAATGTCAATCTGCTCTATGCCCATTATCTGAACAATATCGGCTATAAATGCAGCTGATTTTAAATTCTGAAAGATAGAATACTCCTCTCTGTCAGCATACACGCCTTTATGCAACACCTTGACCGGACCGGCCGTTGTATAGAGCGGATTGACCAAGGCAGGCCAGAGGGCAGCGCCTGTTGTATGGGCTACACAATGTAATGGCCAGACGCCGCCGTTATCCTTGAACGAGCAATGGCGATACGGATGCCAGTCTGCTGTCACGATTTTGTAAGCGTACTCGCCGTTATGGGCGGCTATGTATTTTGCCAACTCATCCATTGCCTCCGGTGCTCCGCCAATGGGCAAGCTGCCGTTAATGAAATCAATCTGCGGGTCTACGACCATTAATAGTTTCTTCATTGTCTTTTGCTGTTGTTAAGTTCAGGTACCATTTAAACGATGCACCGCCCTATTTATTGCGTACGCGAGCTGCCATAGGCTACCAAAGCGGACTCATCTCCACAACTTTTTGGGCTCTGAGAGAAGCGGGCACATCTATCAACCGCTGATTGGAAGAACCTCGGAACAGCAAATCGGCATCCTTGAGGCTTTGCACGAACGGGCCGTCGACCAGCACATCTATCAGCTCCAGAAGCCTTCTGTACCTGGGTTTCGACGCCAACGACTCGAATGTAAATCCCGTAAAGCACCATATATCTTTGTTGGTTTGGGTCTTGATGGCGCCGGCCAGCTCCGTAAAACCTTCAGCCTGGTACATCGGGTCGCCCCCGCTGAAGGTGACATTGGCGTATGGATCGGCCTTGATAACGTCCATGATGGCCCCAGTCGACATTTTTCGGCCATGCCCGAAATCCCAGGATTGCGGATTGTGGCAGCCCGGACAGGCATGCGAACAGCCTGCACAATAGATGGAAGTCCTGAAACCAGGACCATCCACCATTGTATCTTCAATGATATCTATAACCGAAATCACGTTGCTTTCTCCTTAACAAAGTTGCTTCCTCAAAGTCCTTGCTCGCCTTGCACATGCGTAACGCGGTCGTGCAGCTCGGCTAATTTGCCGCTGTTCCAACGGTCGGTGGTACCAACCAAGTAGCCTGTTATGCGTTGCAGCTTGTCGATATGGCGGCCGCCGCACTTGGGACAAGTCTCCATTTCAGTGTCCGCATTCTCGTAACCGCAGTCCATGCAGCGGTTGCGGTTATGGTTCACGGAGCCGTAACCCATGTTGAGCCTGTCCATCATGTCCACAACGCTCATGATAACCTGCGGGTTGTGGGTGGCATCTCCATCAATTTCAACGTAGAAAATGTGGCCGCCACGGGTCAGCTCGTGGTATGGAGCCTCTATCTCTGCCTTATGGCGGGCCGAACATTTATAGTAAACCGGCACGTGATTGGAGTTGGTATAATAGTCGCGGTCGGTTACTCCGGCAATAACTCCAAACTCCTTGCGGTCTTTCTTGGTAAACTTACCGCTCAATCCCTCGGCAGGCGTGGCCAGTATGCTGTAGTTGTGATGGTACTTTTCGGAAAATTCACCGGCCCTGTCGCGCATGTAGGTCACGATGCGAAGCCCCAATTCCTGAGCTTTCCGGCTTTCACCATGATGCTCGCCTACCAATGCTTTCAGGCATTCTGCCAGTCCAATGAAGCCTATACCCAATGTTCCCTGGTTGATAACGCTCTCGATGGTCTCCTCCGGATTAAGTTTTTCAGCTCCTATCCAGAGGTAACGCATGAGCAACGGGAACTGCTTGGCGAGCGCCGTCTTCTGGAATTGATAGCGTTCATCCAGCTGTCGAGCCGTGATGTCAAGCAGGTTGTCGAGTCTGGCAAAGAAGGCATTGAGCCGTTCGGTCTCTGATTCGATACCCATACATTCTATGGCCAGCCTGACAATATTGATGGTCGAGAAGCTCAGATTGCCTCGTCCAACACTCGTCTTAGGTCCGAAGCGGTTCTCGAAAACACGCGTGCGGCACCCCATGGTAGCCACCTCGTGCAGGTAACGTTGCGGGTCGTCGGCACGCCATTCGTCGCTTTGATTAAAGGTAGCGTCCAGGTTCAGGAAATTGGGAAAGAACCTCCTGGCCGTTACCTTGCATGCTAACTTGTAGAGATCGTAGTTCCTGTCATCGGGCAGATAGTTCACTCCGCGTTTCTTCTTCCATATCTGAATAGGGAAAATGGCGGTTTCGCCGTTGCCTACTCCGTCGTAGGTACTTTTCAATATCTCGCGCATGATGCAGCGACCTTCGGCAGATGTGTCGGTTCCATAGTTGATAGAGGAGAACACAACCTGATTACCACCGCGGCTGTGGATAGTGTTCATGTTGTGGATAAAAGCCTCCATAGCCTGATGCACACGGTTAACGGTCTTGTTCACGGCGTGCTGCAACAGGCGCTCGTCGCCCTCCAAGCCGGCCAAGTCTTTCTCTTCATAATCATCAATTGCCACATCATAAAGATGCGACAAGTCTCTGTCTGTCAGTTTTTCCAGGTTCTTCACCTCTTCTATATAGCTGGAACGGACGTATGGAGCGAGATAAAAGTCGAAGGCGGGAATAGCCTGTCCGCCGTGCATCTCGTTCTGGCAAGTTTCCAGCGAGATGCAAGCCAGCACGGCAGCCGTCTCTATACGCCGGGCCGGACGGCTGCTTCCATGACCTGCCGTGAACCCATGATGCAGGATGACATCAAGCGGATGCTGCACGCAAGTAAGCGATTTGGTGGGATAGTAATCCTTGTCGTGGATGTGCAGATAATTGTGCTGCACGGCGTCACGCACGTCTTCGGAAAGCAAGTAGTCGTCAACAAAAGGCTTGGTGGCCTCTGACGCAAACTTCATCATCATGCCGGCAGGCGTGTCGGCATTCATGTTGGCGTTCTCGCGCGTAATGTCATTGTTCTTCACGTTGACAATATCCAGGAACACGTCGCGCGTCTTGGCTTTACGGGCAATGCTGCGTTGGTTGCGATAGGCTATATAGCTGCGGGCTACATCCTTGCGCGAGCTCTTCATCAGCTCTCGTTCAACGGCATCCTGAATGCCCTCCACGCTCATCTGCGACTTGCCATGAAAGTTAACATGGCACACTATTTTCTCAATAAGATGTTCGTCCTCGCCTCTTTCTGTATGCAGCATGGCTTTACGAACTGCATCAACAATTTTCTGTTCGTTGAAACCTACGATGCGGCCATCACGCTTTACGACTGTTTGTATCATGATAGAATGATGATTGTTTGTTGTTAGAAATCGATTGCAAAGATACTACTTAATTCAATACGTTATTCATTTTAGACAACTTTTTAATAGTTAATTATTGTCAATTCAATAATTATCAAGCATTTACAAATATCAAATGGAAAACTTATGTAACTAATCTCATCTTTCAGATTGTTATTTTGGAAAACTCCACAACAATCTATTTGATTACAAATTCTACAAATACAAAATATATGCAATCATGACATGCGCCGTTAACTGATGATCTGCATTCACAAAAAAAGTCCGCTCAAAGGGTAAAATACAGCATCTGTTGCGTTGCAGTTCACTGTCGGGCTGAACTTTTGACAAGTGTCAAATTCATCTGCGACAGGTGTCGAACAATCGTGCGACACTTGTCGAAAGTTCCCGGAGCACATCTTCGGCACCGCCGCAGCACTGTTACAAGACGGTGGAACCATACAGCCGGCAGCCCTGAACAGCAAGCTATGGCTGCAGAGGGTTTACGACGGAGAAACTTGCTTGCAGCTATGCTTGCAAGAGGTCGACCATGATGGTGATGTCGGTTTCTGATATCCCGTTCCTAACAAGCAGATTCTTTACTCCCTGCAATCCACGCAGGAAGTCGTTGGCTGCAGTTTCTTTGAACTTCCCAAGCAGCGAAGCGGCCTTGTCCACCTGGTTCAACATCCACTTGCAGCAGGCCGCGTGCAGATAGTCTTGCGGCTGCGGACGGTTGGCTTCGAGCAATTTGGCGTACATCTTTTCGGCCTGTTCGGGCCTTTGCTGTTCCAACAAGCCCCACCCCAGAGCCCTTATCACATTTCTGTTGTCGGGGTGTTCGTAGTCGAGTTTGTACAGTTCGTCTACCCCCTGCTGCAGGGCATCTTCCTCGGCTATGTTTATCCTCGTTATGGCAGCACCGAGCCGGTAGCTGAAACTGTCGGGATTGATGCTCACCAACTTATCGTAGGTCTGCAATGCTTCTTCGTAATCTTCGAGGTGGAAACAGCATTGGCCATAGAGTTTCAGAGCCTTTTCGTTTTCGGGAGATGCGTTCAGCACCTGTTTCAATGCGTTGACAGCGGGAACGTAGTATTCCTGGGTCATGAAGCTACAGGCATAGAGCATGTCTCGTTCGGTCGATGCAGGCATGTTGTAAACGTTCAGCACGGCCTCTACCCTTGCGCCCTCTTTGCGCTTGAGCAGGAACTGGCAAAACTCCAATATACACGGATAAAACGGCGGATAATCCAAGTCGGCATTCTGCAGGAACAGCGCACGGTTGTCGTACTCCATGTCAAAGGGATTAGGAAAAGCGTTTTTCTGCTGGAACAGGCGGAAGAACCGGTACAAATCCTGCAGGTACATGCGCCTGATGTAGGCCGGTTTCATCATCTCCTCGGGGTTCATGACGGGACCGAAGGCCTCGGCCGAGTTCATCATCTCCCTCACATTGGCCGGCAGCCGCTCCATAACGCCCGACATGGCCAGGGCGAATGAATACTTGTCGGAGTCGCAGAAAGGGCCTCCACTGAACAGCAGGTCGAGGAACTTGTTGCCCTTCAGCTCCTGCCTAACTTTGCTCAGCTCGGGGTGCTCTATATAAAAAGGTACGAACCAATTGCTCAATGTGTAGAAGAACGCAAAGCGTTTCATGTGCGAAAAGCCGCCGAAATAGACATCGGAGCCGGCTTTCTGCATGTCATATATCTTGCGCATGCTCTGTTCCATTTCCTCCATGGCCTTGTCGGCAGCACCGGGATTAAGGATATCTTCCATGGGGTCGTCCTCCTTCTCCAGTATTCCGAATTTCGTAATGGTGAAGTTGTTGCCCTTCATCAAGTTGGGAATTATCTCCTTGCTGATTTTCGCATTGTCGCTGTCGGTGTCATTGCAATAGAATATCTGCATCTGGAGCTCGAGCAATTCGCGGCGAGCCGTTTCGTCCTTCAATACCTCCTGGAGGATTTCTTTCTGGCTCCCGTCGCCTTCGGGGCTGTGCATATTGAGTGCGAAACCAACCAGTGCGCGCTGTCTGACGAACTCATCCTTGCTTTGCCTGTAAACAGCAACCAACGTGCGCAGGCGGTTGATGTCATAGCGTGCTGTGAGTGAGAGCGTGATGGCCGAAACAATGAGCTGGGCATCAAGGGCATCAATTGTAGGCGAAACAATCAGGGAGCCGAAGAACTCCGCGTCGTTCTCCTTCCAGTGTGTGGATACGAGGATGGCATCGAACAGACTGCTCATGTACTGATGGTGCTGTAAATAAAGGTAATGCTCCTTGTCGGCACGGCTGCCTGCACTCTCCAGCGAGAGCATTGCTACGTCCTGAACAAAGGTTTCAAGCTGGGTTTGAACGGCATCGTGGCTGAAATCGAGCCGCTGACTGCGTGCCCGGGCGGCAATATACAGCGGGTCGGTCTTGGTTTTCAGGTCGAGTTCGGTGTCGTAGGCTATCACGTAGAGCCTATGTAGCAGTTCCCGGTACAGCTGGGTTCGCCGTTCGTCCTTGTAGCCTTTGAGCATGAAGTCGGCCATCAGCCGGAAATCGCTTTCCACATCCTTCAGTCTCTCGTCAAGATGAAGCACAGGATGGTTGGCCACGAATTGCTTCAGGTCGGCCAATCCTTCATGAATGCTTTTGTGGTTGATGAATTTATAAAGTTCGTTGTTGTCTTGTGCCATTGGGAACGGTAAGTTTTGGGTATTGAAGTTTGGGTAAAGACTTGATTGTACGGTCGTCGGCAGTACAATATTTACGGATGATGGCGGTGTAGTTCATCAGTCCTTTGTCGTTCAGGGAGTCGCAGGCCATGTTGTAGGCTTTGACAAACAAGGCCAGCTGCCGGCGCCTTCTTGCATCCACAAGCGCACGGGAGCGGACGGCAACCACGCCAAGCTGTTCTTTCATCTGCCGGCTGTCGGCCATCACCTGGTGCTTTTGCAGACGTGCGGAAGTCGCCTGCGGCTCCGTCAGCCACATCGCATCCATCGAATTGGTTTCAAGCATTCGGAGCCTGACATTGACGTCGTTCACCTGTATCTTGAATACGGGAGCAGATGTCTTGACTCCTTTCAGGATTTGATCGGTCAGGTAATCGGTTGCCGAATATCGGGTCATGGCCACCATCTTGTCGCCTAACTGCCGCGGTTCCTTCAACCGCGCCGTGCGGTTACTGATGAGTTGCCAATATGCGTTGGTAGCACCGAGGACTTCGAGTTCGGTTCCATGCTTCTCCATGTTCTCCATTCGCTTCCTGTCGGTCACTGCACATTCAATGCTGCTGCCTGCCAAAGCCGTGTCCAAGTCTAACTGCGCATTGCGGAACTTGATGTGTACGCTTACGCCGAGGGTATCGAACAGCTGGCGTTCCTGCGCCAGATATACCGGCAAACAATCCAATGTGGGCAACACGCCGACCTTGAACGCAAGCGCATCTTCGCGTGCAATGCGAGCCCTTTCGGCCCTCGACAAGCGTAGCTTTTCTTCATACGACTGCCCGCATGAGACCAGCAGAGCCAAGGCAAATGTAAATAGCAAGACCTTCTTCATAGTTGCAAAATTACTAATAAAAAGTGAAGAAATGGGAAGAAGACGAAACGAAATATCCTGCCAATGTTGTTTATTTCACTTTTTTATTGTAATTTTGTTATCCTGTAAGCCGGAAAAAGAATTAAACAGACGACAGATATGGCAAAAGACAAGATAGCTTATGTGTGCAGCAACTGTGGACAGGAGTCGTCCAAGTGGATTGGCAAGTGCCCGAGTTGTGGCCAGTGGAATACGTTCAAGGAAATTCGCATCGCCGCCGATACCGGCACCAGTGCCGCTCGGTCTGCTGCCCAGAGCTTGAATGCCCATCGGTCGGCATCAGGCGGAAACAGGTCCGTGCCGTTGAACCAAATCTCGGCAAAGGACGAACCACGCATGGATATGCACGATACCGAGCTGAACAGAGTCCTTGGAGGTGGCCTGGTGCCCGGCTCCATCGTACTTTTGGGCGGCGAGCCCGGCATAGGCAAAAGCACCCTGACACTGCAAACAATCCTGAATATGCCCGAACGCAAGGTGCTGTACGTGAGTGGCGAGGAGAGCGCACACCAGTTGAAGATGCGCGCCGAACGCATTGCCGGCAGCGGAAATGAAGCCGGAAATGTACAGATTCTATGCGAAACGAACCTGGAACACATTTTCTCGAACATCAAGGATGTCAGACCGGAACTGGTCATTGTCGACTCCATTCAAACTATCTCCACAGAAGAAGTAGAGAGCAGTCCGGGCAGCATCACGCAAGTAAGGGAGTGTGCAGCCGCTCTGTTACGCTTTGCCAAATCGAGCGGAACACCCGTCATCCTCATCGGACATATTAACAAGGAAGGAACTCTGGCTGGTCCAAAAATACTGGAGCACATTGTCGACACCGTCGTACAGTTCGAGGGCGACCAGCACTACATGTACCGCATCCTGCGAAGCATCAAGAACCGCTTTGGAAGTACATCCGAATTGGGTATTTACGAGATGCAGCAGAACGGCCTGAGACAAGTTGCAAACCCCTCGGAACTATTGTTGGCCGAAGATCATGACGGCCTTTCGGGCGTCGCCATATCAAGTGCCATTGAGGGAGTAAGGCCCTTTCTGGTCGAAACCCAGGCTCTGGTGTCGTCTGCGGCCTATGGAACACCGCAGCGTAGCGCTACCGGTTTCGACCAGCGCAGGCTGAACATGCTCTTGGCGGTATTGGAAAAAAGAGTGGGGTTCAAGCTCATGCAGAAAGATGTTTTCCTGAATATTGCCGGCGGCTTGCGTGTAACGGACATGGCAATGGACTTGAGTGTGATAGCTGCTGTGCTGTCCAGCAATGTAGATACGCCCATAGAATCGGGATGGTGCATGTGCGGAGAAGTGGGATTAAGCGGCGAAGTGAGGCCTGTAAGCAGGATTGAGCAAAGAATAGCAGAAGCAGAGAAACTGGGATTTACGCACATCATCATCCCCGCTTTTAATCTCAAAAGCCTCAATCCGCACAAATACCATATTGAGTTGCATCCTGTCAAGAAAGTAGAAGAGGCTTTGAGGGCTCTGTTCGGCTGATTTCCAGACAGGTAGACAATAAAAACTTATTTGCAATATTTGCTGTTTTCGCAAATTTAAGGTATCTTTGTAGCTGAAATGGGAAAGATATCAAAGTTCGGAATAGTTACGCTCTCCTTCCTTGGAGGCACGGTAGTCGGTTTTCTTGGAAATCAAGTTTACCACAATCTGCATGTGGCCCAACTTGCTGCCAACGACATCAAGACCACCTTCACGGAGCATAAGGAAGACCCGGCACCTGAAGTAAAGATGCAAGATATAATAAAAGTAGACACGCTGAAACATGCTTACGTTTATTATCCACAATTCTCCAAAATTGATTTGATATGCGGACAGCGGCCAAACGAGAATGATGATAAAATCATTTTGGCCACCGATGCGGCATTTACAGGCAAGGTGCTGAAAGAGTTCAACCATGAGAACGTGGCAGGCAATCACGTGAGCAACGGCGTTTTCTATAAAGGATACGCATGCCCGGTGAATACTGGAGCCTTCAGCTATTACAAGAAGAACTGGCATTTTCACCTCGACAATTACGATGCCCAGATAGCAAAGGCTGCCGATAACGAAGGCATGGCGTTTGCCCAAGCGTTGTTTATTCATCAAGGCAAACGTGTACATTGCGAGGTGCAAGGCAAGAACAACTACCACGCCCTGTGCAAGAAAGACGGACAACTCTGCCTGATAGAGAACCGGGAGCCGATGGACTTCTTCTCTTTTGTGATGTATCTGCTTGACTGCGGGGTACAAGAAGCTCTCTATCTGGATTTGGGCAAGGGTTTCTGGCATGACAACGCAGGAGCCACACACCCACTGAAGAGCAATGGGAAAAGCTACAATACCAACTGGATAGTTTTCTATAAATAAAGCTATCTGCCAGCAATCAAACAATAGGAACAGAGAAGCGGAAAGGAAAAGCAGGCAGTAGGGAAACCCTACTCCTGTGCCAGGATTGAGTATCACGTAGCCAAACAGTTACGTAAACCAGCCTTATCTTATAGAAAGAAGAAACCTCTGCTACCGGCTAATGGTTGCAGAGGTTAATGTAGTCGATAGGGGAATCGAACCCCTATGCCAAGATTGAGAATCTTGTATCCTAACCATTAGATGAATCGACCGCATGTTGCATTCTCGACAGCCTGACTTCCCGAAGCGGAAGGAGGGGGATTCGAACCCCCGGTACAAGAAATATGTACGGCAGTTTAGCAAACTGCTGGTTTCAGCCACTCACCCATCCTTCCAGTCAGGGCTCGCAAACCGAGTTGCCAAGCATATTATCTCAAATGCGTGTGCAAAGGTAACGGTTTTATTTTGTTCCGCCAAATGTTTTGCGATAATTTTTCTCTTGTCTTCCTTTTTTCCGGGTACAGGAAAGCAACTGCTTATCCCCTATCCTATTCTTTGCGGAAACAAAAGTGCAGTGAGGTTTTCCGGCCTCACCCAAAAGCCTTTCCATGAGGTTATGATGCGGCAGGTTCAGGGTTGTGGAAAATCGCTTGACGGAACTTTCGACAAGTGTAGAATAATCGTGTGACAAGTGTCAAACAATCGTGCGACACCTGTCGAAAGTTCGCGAAGCATATCTTTAATGCCTCTGATGGGCACATTCGGCACACAGACAAACAGAAAAAGGCGCACAACCTGTTTAAAGTCGTGCGCCTTTGTGGATTGTAGGCTCGTTGCAGCATTGAGCCTGTGGGGGTGCTTATCCGAAGTTATCGTACATAATACTGTCCTGTTCAACGCCCAGGCTGTCGAGATAGTCGGTAACGGTCTTTATCAGCATTGGAGGCCCGCAGAGGTAATACTCGCAATCTTCCGGTGCCTCATGGTCCTTGAGATAAGTATCACGGATGCAATTCACGGCAAAACCGGTGTAATAGTTCACGCCAGCTTCGTCGGCCTTTGGGTCTTGCCGGTCAAGCGACAAATGGAAATGGAAATTGGGATATTCCTTTTCCAGCTCCCAGAAGTCTTCCAGGAAGAATGCCTCGCCCAATGCACGCGCACCGTAGAAGAAGTGCATCTCGCGGTCACGGGTGTGGAGGGTCTTGAGCATGTGCATAATCTGCGAGCGCAAAGGGGCCATGCCTGCACCACCGCCAATCCATATCATCTCCTTGCCTGAGGTGAAATCAGGATGGAAATCGCCATAAGGACCGCTCATCATCACCTTGTCGCCGGGCTTCAGCGAGAAAATATAGGAAGAACCTATGCCTGTAGGAACATTCTGAAATCCTACTTGCGGACGGGGGAGGAACGGTGTGGTGGCAATACGCACGGTGAGGGTTATGATGTCGCCTTCGGCCGGATAATTGGCCATGGAATAGGCACGGGTGGTTGCTTCGGGGTTGTGGGCCTTCAGGCTAAGGATGTTGAAGTTCTTCCATGCGCCAATATAGTCATCGCCAATATCGTTCTTGTCGAAGTCCTTGTCGTAGTCAATCGTATCGTATTCGGGTATCTTAATCAACGCATACGAACCGGGAACGAAGTCGAGATGTTCACCGGGAGGCAGCGCAACCTTGAATTCCTTGATAAAGCTGGAGACGTTCTTGTTGGAAATGACCGTGCACTCCCACTCCTTAACGCCCAGTATGCTCTCCGGAATCTTGATGCTGAAATCTCCCTTTACCTTGCACTGGCAGCCCAACCTCCAGTGATCCTTGATTTGTTTGCGTGTAAAGTGCGGCCGCTCGGAGTCCAAAATCTCTCCACCACCTTCCAGCACCTGCACTTTACACTGTCCGCAGCTGGCCTTGCCGCCACAGGCAGATGAGAGGAAGATGCCATTTTCATTCAAGGTTGACATCAGGCTATTGCCCTGTTCCACACTTAGAGTTTTGTCGCCGTTGATGAGGATGTTTACCTTACCGCTCGGCGAAAGATATTTCTTGGCTACAAGCAGTATAACAACCAGCAGCAGTATTGTTAACAGGAATACTCCTATACTTAATAATATAAACTGTCCCATACCTTATTTTAGATTTTAAGTCCGGAGAAACACATCATGGCCATAGCCATGAGGCCTACCGTGATAAATGTAATACCCAATCCCTGGAGCGGTTTGGGAACATCACTGTACTGCAGTTTTTCCCTGATGGCGCCCATCGAAACAATGGCCAGTGTCCATCCCAGACCACTACCGATGGCGTAGGCTATGGAATCCCAAACGCTACCTATGTACTGGGTGTTGGCCGGGTCGAGGTTAATGCGCTGCTGCATGAAGAGCGATGCGCCCATGATGGCACAGTTTACGGCTATAAGCGGCAGGAAGATACCCAGCGCACTGTACAGTGTGGGCGAATACTTTTCTACGGCCATCTCTACCAGCTGGACAATGCCGGCTATCACTGCGATGAAGAGAATGAAACTCAGATAGGATAGGTCTACGCCTGGAATAAGGCAATCGGGTCCCAGAACTTTGGTCTGGAGCAGATAGTCTACAGGCACGGTAACAAGCAACACAAATGTAACTGCCAGGCCTAAACCCAGCGAGGTCTTTACGTTTTTACTTACCGCAAGGAATGAGCACATTCCAAGGAAGTAAGCAAAAATCATGTTATCGACAAATATCGACCTGAAGAATAAACTTATAACATGTTCCATGATGAAATTCTATTGTCGTAACTACTTTATTCCTGATTTTCTTTATAGAAGAATGCACGATGCACCCATATTACACAACCAATGAGAATGAGCGCCATAGCCGGCATTGTCATCATTCCGTTGTTGATGTAACCGGCATCGTAAAAACTCTGCGGAATAATCGTAAAACCAAGTAAGGTTCCCCTGCCAAGCACTTCGCGTACGGCACCTACAATCACCAGGATTATCGCATAGCCTAATCCGTTGCCTATTCCATCCAAGAATGAGGGCCAAGGCTTGTTCATCATGGCGAAAGCTTCCAGTCGCCCCATGAGAATACAGTTGGTAATGATAAGGCCAACGTATACAGACAACTGTACGCTTACATCATAGGCAAATGCTTTCAGCACTTGTGACACAATGGTTACCAAGGCTGCTACGACTACCAGCTGCACGATGATGCGGATGCGCATTGGTATCGTGTTGCGGATAAGAGAAATAATCACGTTCGAGAAAGCGGTGATAACCGTTACTGCCAATCCCATTACAATAGCGGGCTTAAGCTGCGAAGTGACCGCCAACGCCGAGCAGATGCCAAGCACCTGCACCATAATGGGGTTGTTGATGTTTAACGGTTCGAGGAGTACCGCATTATTTTGTTTTGAAAAAAGTCCCATACAAATACTGTTAATGATTTGGTTTACTTATCTTGAAAGAACTTCAAATATTTGGAAAGACCATCGTGCAGCATCTCTGTTACACCGTTTGAAGTCAGGGTTGCACCGGTAACGCCGTCTACTTGCGTAGTCGGGTCATCAACCTTCTTGCTAACCGACAGGGCTATGCCCGCAGTGCCGGCGCTGGAAAAGAGCTTCTTGCCGGCAAACTTTTCTTGCCAGGACTGATTGTCTTTTATCTCCGCACCCAGTCCTGCAGTTTCGCTTTCATGAGTGAAATAAGCCCCGTACACGGTAGCCTTATCTTCATTGATGGCAATATAACCACTGATAGGCCCCCAGAGCCCCATACCGTAAACGGGTATTACATATTTTGTTTTCCCTTTTACGTTACAAATGTAAAGAGCCAGTTTACCAGCCTTGAAGTCGGCACTGTTCAAGGTAAAGCCGTCTTTCTCGCCGCCGGCAGTACCGGGCTTGAGGACCTTGCCTGATGCGTCAATTATCTCGTCGGCAATAATTACCTCTTTATACATTTTGGCTGCATCGGCATCATTGAGTCCTCTAAGGTTCAGTGAATTAAGTATCTGCTTTTTCTTGTCAAGCGCCACGTTAGCATCCTGAACAGGCTTCAAGGCTTGAAAGACGAACGCCAGCAAGAAAGCAACCACTACGACTATTATCGTAGAATAAACAATAGTATATGTATTTGAATTAGTATTCAAACTCTTTTTCTTTTCTTCTGCCATAGTTCGGTTACTCATTAGTAGTTAAACGGTTCAAGCGCTTGCTGATGTTGCGCTGCACGACACAATAGTCAATCAGAGGAGCCAACATGTTCATCAGCAGGATAGACAGCATCATGCCTTCCGGATAACCCGGGTTAAGAACACGAATAACGATGCCCATTGCACCTATCAGTGTTCCATATATCCATTTACCCGCTTCGGTACGGGCAGAAGTTACGGGGTCGGTAGCCATAAACACAGCTCCGAAAGCAAAGCCTCCCAGTACGAGATGCTCATACCAATGGATAGGCGTTGCTCCGTCAAGCTCAAACAAAGCTGCCACGACACTTCCACCAAGGAAGACACTCAACATGGTTTTCCAACTTGCAATATTAGTCCACAAAAGAATGAATGCTCCTATTGCAATGGCTATGATGCTGGTTTCGCCAACCGAGCCAGGGATAAATCCTAATATAGCATCACTCAACGTAGCATCAGGCGTGATGCCTTGTCCTATCTGTCCTAAGGGAGTGGCTGCGGTGAAAGCATCTGGCAACGTATTGCCAAGTCCAAAAATCTTGTCAGTAGCTACCCAGACAGTATCACCACTCATCTTGGTCGGATAAGAAAAGAATAAGAAAGCTCGGGCAATCAAGGCAACATTGAATATATTCATACCTGTGCCACCGAATATCTCTTTTCCAAAGATGACTGCAAACGCTATGGCAATAACAAGAATCCACAGTGGCGTACTAACCGGGATAATCAAAGGAATCAGAATACCCGTAACAAGATAGCCTTCTTGGATTTCTTCTCCTTTCCACTGCGCCCATGCGAATTCAATGCCAAGTCCTACTATATAGCTAACAAGTACCTGAGGCAAAACAGCCAGGAAGCCATAGCCGAAGATTGACCAAAAGCCAGCTTCATTCAATGTACCAGCAGCAGCATAGTTCTGATATCCTACATTGTACATACCAAATAGTAATGCCGGGATTAGCGCCATTACCACAATACTCATAATTCGCTTCGAGTCGATCGAATCGTGAATGCTGACTCCTGTTTTGGAAGTATCGTTGGGTACATACAGGAATGTTTCAAAGCCATCATAAACGCTCTTAAAGGCATGAAACTTTCCACCTTCTTCAAAAGAAGGTTTTATCTTATCAAGATAATTTTTTAATGCGCTCATATATTTTATGCGTTTTCTTTACGTAACATGTTTAATCCGTTCCGAACTATCTTCTGAAGTTCGAGCTTGGAAGAATCCACAAATTCAGCGACAGCAAAATCTTCGGGAGCAACTTCATAAATTCCCAGTTGTTCCATTTTGTCTATATCACCGGCAATGATAGCCTTGATAAGATACTCTCCATAGATATCCATAGGAAGAACCTTGTCATATTCCCCGCTCATAATCATGTGCCGCTCACCTCCTTTTATGCGAGCATCAAGGTCGTATTCCCTATTCTTGCCAGCAAGCCAGGAGAAATAACTGTGCGAAGTGGAGAATTGTTTTGTACGTGGAAGCATCCAGCCAAACATCTCGTCGGCATTATCACCTTCGGGTATGGCCGTAACTTCAGAAGTATGAGCGCCTAAATAATCTGCCATATCGGTAATTTTGCCCGTTAACGGATTTCCGTTAATGAGCCTGACATGCTCTGATGATTTCAGTTTCCCATTCAATATATGATCTAAGGATGTTCCAACCAACACATCTACATATTCCGGGCTTGTAATCTCACTGCCGGCAACAGCTACCGTGCGGGTTAAATCAACTCTGCCTGTTAGAAAGAGGCGACCGAAGAATATCACAGATGTTGGCTCAACCGTCCACACAACTTCGCCCTTATTGACTGGTGACAGATGATTTACCTGTACTCCTACATTGCCAGCGGGGCAAGGACCATCAAAGATATTGATTTCAACATTCTTGGCAGATGTCAACGTTTCTGATTTCTGCTTGCTGCCTATTCCCAGGAAAGTCTTGGCAACCTTCGACAGTGCTGATAGTCCTGTCTGAAACGCAAGCTCGTTTCCTTTAAGTTCGATCTCAAAATCTCCGGCCAGAGGCATATCTCTCAATGCAGATACAAAGATTGCCTTAGGCTTGCTTTGGGGATTTGCAGACACAGCATAAGGCAATTGATTGATATATCCGAACAAGCCAGCATCAAGCAAGGTCTGCACAACTTCATCTGCACTCAGCGCATCGACGTTCTTTTGTCCGAACTCTGCATACTGTTGCTCGTCATCTGCCTTTACTTTGACAAAGAGAACTTTTCGTCTCTCGCCCCGCAAAACCTCCGCAACAGTTCCACTAACAGGAGAAGCGAACTTCACTTCGGGATACTGTTTGTTTACGAACAAGGCATCTCCAGCTTTGACAGTGTCACCTTCATGGACGACAACTTTCGGAATTACCCCCGTAAAGCTGTCTGGTGTAAGCGCATATTCGACAGCCGGCCCCAATCTCCGCCTCTCTCCTTTTGCTTTCCCTTTCAGGTTAATGTCTAAGCCTTTACGTAACTTAATTACATTCGCCATAAAATATGATTTATATTATTTGTGATTTATTTCTTGTTCCAAATCCATCTTGTTTGTCGTTGCAAATATAATATAATTTAGGCATTCATAAAAGAAAAAAATGTGAATTATTTCCATTTGAGATATTTTTAATGTAAATTTGTGCCGCCTATATAAAAGTAGGAATAGCAAATTTATTAAACATATTTATTGAGAAGACTAAAACATATCATAACTGCGATTATTTGGATAGTAGCATCCATCTATTTCGCAGCTGTCATTTTGCTGCACATTCCGGCAATACAAAGCATTGTTGGAAAACAGGTTGCCGCCATGATTTCTGCAAAATTAGGCACAGAGGTTACAATTGGCAATGTCAGCCTTGGCTTTTATAACCGCATCATTATTGATGACATAGATATAAAAGACCAAGATAAAAAGGACATGCTGGCTGCTACACGCATCTCTGCAAAGTTCGATTTTATCAGGCTATTCAAAGGAAAAATAGCCATAACGTCTGCCCAGCTGTTTGGTTTGAATGCGAAGCTAAGCAAGAAAGACCAAGAAGCAAAGCCTAATTTTCAATTTGTTTTAGACTCTCTGGCTTCCAAGGACACCACTTCCCACACACCGTTGGATTTGGAAATCAACTCTCTTGTCATTCGCCGTGGCAGAATCAAATACGACCAACTCGATGTTCCAGTTATTCCGAATGACTTCAATTCAAATTCAAAACATCTTGATATTGAAGGATTAAGCGGCCATTTCATTGTAAACAAACTGACAGACGACTCAATCAATGTAAACGTAAGGAAGCTGAGCTTAAAGGAGAAAGCGGGCTTCGAGCTCAAATCTTTAACTTTTAAATTCCTTGCCAACAAACAGACTGCCTCCGTTCAGGGTTTCCGCCTGGAATTACCGCACTCTCTCATCGCTTTGGATAGCATCCAGGCAGTGTACAGATTTGATGGAAAGAGACTACAATTTCCCACTTTAGAGTATCAGGGAAGTATATCTCCATCTACTATAACTCCTTCAGATTTAAGCTATTTTACATCCTCACTCAAGAATTTCAGAAACCCGATTACACTGTCTTCTGATTTCTCAGGTACCAGTACATCTATCCGAATCAAGAATTTACAAGTCGGTTCCAAGACTAACAGCATCAACCTGCAAGCCGATGGCTCTGTCAGCAATTGGGATTCCAAAGCTCGTTGGGCAGCACTCATTACGCATTTAAGGATGAGTGCTGCCGGCATTAAATTTGTAACAGACAACTTAGGCCAGAAGTTTGAGATACCCGTTTTCGTGACCCGATTGGGCAACATCCACTTTCAGGGCAACGTAGGCGGGTACGGTGCCGACATTGCTGCGAAGGGTATTCTGCATACCGAAGCTGGAAATGCCAATGTTGCCATAGGCAAGCATAACAGGCATTTCTCCGGAAGAGTGGAGACGCAAGGACTGAATTTAAAGCAAATACTTGCCGACAACAAATTCGGGCACATTGCTACAAGAATTAACGTAGACGGTACTTTGCCTGCAAACAAGCACCAGAGCCCTTTGATAAAAGCTAAAGGAGACATTTCGCAATTTACATATAACTCTTACACTTATAGGGATATAACGGTTGACGGTACCTATCATGATGACATACTGGACGGCCTGTTCCGAATGGATGACCCCAATGGAAGAGTTGATGTAAAAGGTAAGCTCAACCTGTCTGCCAAGAGTGCTGCCGCTAACCTGACAGCGCACGTAACGCATCTCAATCCTTCTGCACTTAAAATCAGTAACAGATGGCCCGGCGCAGTCTTCGGTTTTGACTTAAAGGCAAATGTTACGGGCAAGAACTTAAATACGGCAAAAGGCACCGTTGACTTGGATAACTTCTCCATGACGGCACCCGAGAATAATTACCAGCTGGCCAAACTGCACATTGACTTACACGAGCAATCGGGCGTTCACAATATCCTGATGAGCAGTGATTTCGGCCATGTGGATATCAGTGGCCAGTATGATTACAACACCATTGCCCAAAGTCTGACCAATCTCGTTGGTAGCAAGTTGCCAACTCTGCCCGGTCTTCCGAAGCTCACATCAAGAAGAACCAACAATTTCGTTATAAACGCAACAATTGAACAATCGGACTGGCTTCAGCAGATATTCAATATACCCATTAATTTGCGGTCTCCTTTAACCGTAAAAGGTTTCCTTGACGACAAGAAACGCGAAACTGATATCGTGTTGCAGGCTTCCGACTTCAGCTACGGCAACCATGTGTTCGAGAAAGGATACTTGCATATCACGACACCCGAAGACACACTTCGGCTCAACGCCCATGTCAGAAAACTTGACCTCCAAGGGCATGGCTTCTATTGGAACGTGCAGGCCGCAGCAGCAGATAACACGCTTAAAACAGCCATCACCTTTAATAACAAAAGCAAGAACCTGTTTAAAGGGCAGGTCAATGCCGAGTCGCAATTCTACAAAAACCCGGCAGGAGTTTCAACGGCTCACGTCAACATACTCCCTTCACATATCTTGGTCGGGGATTCTACATGGCAAATCAAGCCTTCGGAGATTTATTACAGCCAAAATCATCTGGATGTAAGGCGTTTCCTCATAGAGCGTAACGGCCAGCACTTGCTTGTATATGGAACTGCAACCAAAAACAGAACCGACAGTCTGACGGCCGAACTCAAAGACTTGGATATCAGCTATTTACTTAACTTGGTTAATTTCCATGCCGTCAGCTTCGGCGGCCTTGCAACCGGCAAAGCCTGCGTATCGTCCGTATTCTCAAAGCCCGAAGCCCGCGCCGAACTCATGGTAAACGACTTCACCTTCGAAAACGGCCGGATGGGTGTACTGGAGGCAAAGGTTAACTACGACAACAAGAAGGGGCAGATAGACATCAGCGCCCTGGCCAACGACACGATTAATCGCAGCACGCTGATAGCGGGCTACGTATCGCCGCAACGCAACTACATCGATTTGGATATCACTGCAAGGAATACCCGGGCAGAGTTCATCGAGAGTTTCTGCGGCAGTTTCATGCGTGATACGGATTTGAGCGCCGACGGAACCGTAAAACTCTACGGGCCGCTCGATAACATCAATCTTGTCGGTGAGCTGGTTGCAAACGGTAGCCTGTGGATTACGCCCCTGAACACGAGGTACTGGCTCAAGAATGACATTATCAGGATGGTGCCCGATGAAATCGTCTTTTCCGGCGACAACATCTACGATCGCAATGGCAACCTCGGCATTGTTCAGGGCAAACTCAAGCACCAGCATCTTACGAACCTAAGCTACGATCTGAACATAGCAGCCGATAACCTCCTGGCCTACGATTTTCCCACTTACGGCGACGAGGTTTTTTACGGCCGCGTTTACGCCACCGGCAACTGTGCCATCAAAGGTAAAAGCGGAGAAGTTAGTTTAGACATCAACGTTACTCCCGAAAAGAACTCCTTTATAGAATACAATGCGGCAAGCCCCGATGCCATCAGCAGCAACGAATTCATACACTGGAGCGAGCGCGACAGCCTTGGTGATGACGGCCAATCGCCGGATGGAGATTCGATAAAAGAGAACCACCGCACGCCCGAAGAGGATGATTTTGTTGATATTCCGACCGACATACGCCTCAATTTCCTCATAAACTGCACCCCTGACGCAACCTTGAGAGTGCTGATGGATAAGCAATCGGGTGATAAGATTACGCTCAATGGCAACGGAGTAATACGTGCCACCTATTATAATAAGGGGGCTTTTGACATGTATGGCACCTATCTGGTAGACCACGGTTCCTATGGCTTGACTATTCAGAACGCCATTCGCAAGAATTTCCAGTTCAACCAAGGCGGAACAATCGTCTTTGGCGGCGACCCCTACAACGCTACTCTCAACCTCCAGGCACAGCACATAGTGAGCGGCGTCAGCCTCTCCGACCTGAACATAGGCCGCAGTTTCTCCAACAACAACATCCGTGTAAACTGCCTGATGAACATCTCAGGAACTCCCGGCATGCCCAAGATAGACTTCAACTTCGACCTGCCAACTGTGAACAGCGATGCCAAGCAGATGATTTACAGCCTCATCAACAGCGAAGAGGAAATGAACCAGCAAGTTCTTTACCTGCTTGCCATTGGCAGATTCTACTCCCAGACGGGCAACAACGCCGCTGTAAGCGGAGGGAGTCAGCAAAGTCAGACATCACTGGCCATGCAGAGTCTGCTGAGCGGTCAAATTACCCAGCAACTTAACAACATGCTCTCTACCGTGGTAAAGAACACCAACTGGAACCTCGGCGCCAACATTTCTACCGGCGATGAGGGTTGGAACAACGCCGAGTACGAGGGGTTGCTTAGCGGCCGGATGCTCAACAACAGGCTGCTGTTCAATGGGCAGTTTGGCTATCGGGACAATGCCAATGCCACCACAAGCTTCATCGGCGACTTCGACCTTCGCTACCTTCTCTTCCCCAACGGCAACTTTGCCATCAGAGTCTATAACCAGACCAACGACCGTTACTTCACCCGTAACAGCCTGACCACCCAAGGATTGGGTCTTATCCTTAAAAAGGATTTCAATGGTTTCAGAGACTTGTTTGGCTGGAAGAGGAAGAAAAAGGTACAGCTGCAACCAGATACGCTGCAATTTAAAGCGAAATAACAGCTCGGTTGCTTCTCCCCCTCGCGCCCGTTGGCACTTCCTCCTTTATCAGCATCACTGCCTTCTTGGTGCAAAAGCTATGCTTCGTGAACTTTTGACAAGTGTCGCACGATAGTTTGACACTTGTCACACATGAATACGACACTTGTCAAAAGTTGCGGCAAATGGCTTTCTGCACCTTAATTCTATTCTCTTCAAACCCACGGAGATGCCATTCGGGCGCACGGTTCCCGTATTCTGCGCTCCACACGCTACACCCTGCGACAGTTGCAAACCTCGGTTTTGCCGTTCAACTTGGTTGTTAAAAAACCATAATACTACCAAAACTCCGCTTAAGTAATTGAATACAAACCAGATAAAATAAGTAACTTTGCACCCGATTTGGGCACAGAAGGCTCATTTCAACAGAGTTAATTAACATAAAGTCCAACTTTATTAATTTAAAACATTTATTTTTTATGTCAGAATTAAAGAACGAAGGTCTTCAAGACTTCAACTGGGAAGAATTTGAAAATGACCAGAACGTAAACGTCAACAAGAATGAGCTTGAGAAAGCTTATGATGAGACACTCAACAAAATCCAGGAACATCAGGTAGTTGAGGGCACCGTAATCTCTATCGACAAGAAAGAGGTTGTTGTCAACATCGGCTACAAGAGCGACGGCATCATTCCCGCTTCAGAATTCCGCTACAATCCTGAACTCAAGATTGGAGACAAGGTTGAGGTTTACGTAGAAAGCCAGGAGGACAAGCGCGGACAGCTTGTGCTCTCCCATAAGAAGGCCCGTCTGGCCAAGAGCTGGGACAAAATCAACGAAGCTCTGGAGAAAGAAGAAGTTATACAGGGTTACATCAAGTGCCGCACTAAGGGTGGTATGATTGTTGATGTGTTCGGTATTGAAGCATTCTTGCCCGGCAGTCAGATTGACGTTCATCCTATACGCGACTACGATGTGTTCGTAGGCAAGACCATGGAATTCAAGGTGGTTAAGATTAACCAGGAGTTCCGCAACGTCGTTGTTTCTCACAAGGCTCTCATTGAGGCTGAGTTGGAAGCACAGAAGAAAGAGATTATCTCACATCTTGAAAAGGGTCAGGTACTCGAAGGTACCGTTAAGAACATTACTTCTTACGGTGTATTCGTTGACCTCGGTGGTGTTGACGGACTCATCCACATCACTGACCTCTCTTGGGGCCGCGTAAGTGACCCGCATGAAGTGGTGAACCTCGACGAGAAAATTAATGTCGTAATTCTCGACTTTGATGAAGAGAAGAAGCGCATTGCCCTGGGTCTCAAGCAACTTACACCGCACCCATGGGATGCTTTGGATGCTAACCTCAAGGTGGGCGACCACGTCAAGGGCAAGGTAGTTGTCATTGCCGACTACGGAGCATTTGTAGAAATACAGCCGGGTGTTGAAGGTCTCATCCACGTAAGTGAAATGTCGTGGAGCCAGCACCTGCGTTCTGCACAGGAGTTCATGCACGTTGGCGACGAGGTTGAGGCAGTTATCCTTACTCTCGACCGCGAGGAGCGCAAGATGAGCCTGGGTATCAAGCAGCTGAAGGAAGACCCTTGGGAGACTATCGAGCAGAAGTATCCTATCGGCAGCAAGCATACGGCCAAGGTTCGCAACTTCACCAACTTCGGTATCTTCGTTGAACTGGAAGAAGGAGTTGACGGACTTATCCACATCAGCGACCTCTCTTGGACCAAGAAAGTAAAGCATCCGTCAGAGTTCACCACTGTTGGTGCCGACATCGATGTAGTAGTTCTTGAGATTGATAAGGAGAATCGCCGCCTGTCTCTCGGCCACAAGCAGCTGGAGTCCAATCCTTGGGACACCTACGAGACCATCTACACTCCCGGCTCTGTTCATGAAGGCAAGATTACAGAGATGATGGATAAGGGCGCTGTCGTAACACTCAACGAGGGCGGCGAAGGCTTCGCCACTCCCAAACACCTTGTTAAAGAGGACGGAACTCAGGCCCAGCTGGGCGAGGAACTTCCCTTCAAGGTTATTGAGTTCGTTAAGGAGACCAAACGCATCATCCTCTCCCACTCCCGTACTTTTGAGGAGGGCAAGGATGACACCAAGTCTGCACGTCGCCACAATGCACCTAAGAAGGCTGATGCTCCTGCCATCAACAACGTTGCAGCTGGTACATCTCTGGGCGATCTGGATGTTCTTGCCGAACTGAAAGAGAAGATGGAGAAAGGTGAATAATCCGTTTGCCTGTCCAAATTGAGATGTCAGACTGGACTGCTTACCGGCAACCGGCTTCCGTTCTCAATTTTACAACATAGCTTAAGGGCTGATTCTTACAAAGAGTCAGCCCTTTACTTTTAATGAATGTTAACCGTCTCATATTTCTGTTGGTGAAGAGCAACTATCTCAACTAATTTTACTAACTTTGCGTCCGATTTAATACGTATCCGTTGTTTCTGCTCTGGAAACAGCGCTTTCAATCAAAACATTCATTATACAATATATGTATAGCAAAGAAGAACTATTATCTAAAGATATCTCCGAACTCGAAGATATTGCTACAAAACTTGGTGCCAAATTTGAAAAAGACTCCGATACAGAGCAGCTTACCTACACTATTCTGGACAAGCAGGCTGAGGATGAAGGCAACAAGAACCCCTTGGGGACAAACCGAAAAAGAAGAACCCGCATCATGAAGAAAGAAACCGACCGCGTTTATACGGTGAATGGCAAGGAAGGAGAGAACTTTGACTTGAAGAAAAACAAGGTCTCTGCCGAACAGCCTGCACTTTTCAAGGACGAGTCCGAGCAGCAGGCTGCCGCCTCAAAAGCATCCTCACCAGAGGAACAACTGGCCGCCCTGCCCAAGCACAGAGGCCGCAAGACAAAGAAAGAGCTTGAGTTGCTGGCTAAGATTGAGGCAGAGAAGACCAATCCGGAGGAAGAAGAAACGCAGGCTGAAGAGCCAAAGTATGCCGAAGAACCAGCAGATAAGGAAGTTGATATTATTCCGGAAGCAGTACCAGAAGCGGCCTTTGCCACCCCCGAAGGCGACAATGCAGACGACGACAAGGAAAACCTCATAGCTCAACTTCAGGCCAAAATCAATGCTCATAACGAAACAGCAGACGACAAACATGAGGCTATTGCCGAGGGTATATGGGAGGATGACCCGGGCGACGGAACTGATTTTATCGTAACGGTCGACCTGCCCATCGAAGATCAAGGCATCGTTCCCAATTACGACATGTTCGACAATCCCACTTCTCCAGTGGCCTCTCCCGCTCCGTTCTACCAGCAGCCTGTTCCCCAGTCGGCAGCTCCATCGTCGCAGTTATATGATTTTTCCGACATCATTACGGCCAATGGCGTCATCGAAATCATGCCCGATGGCTATGGATTCCTGCGTTCCAGCGATTACAACTACCTCTCATCGCCCGATGATGTCTACGTGTCGGTCAATCAGATTAAGCACTACGGCCTCAAGACCGGCGACGTAGTGCAGTGCCATGTGCGTCCGCCGCATGAGGGAGAGAAGTACTTTCCACTCACAAGTATCGACAAGATTAACGGCCGCAACCCTGCTGAAATCAGGGACCGGATACCCTTCGAGCACCTTACTCCCCTCTTCCCCGACCAGAAGTTTACGCTGTGCGGCGAGAAGAAAACCACTAATCTCTCAACGAGAGTGGTCGACCTCTTCTCACCTATCGGCAAAGGACAGCGTGCCCTGATAGTAGCACAGCCCAAGACGGGTAAAACCATCTTGATGAAAGACATTGCCAACGCCATAGCCGCCAATCATCCGGAGGCTTACCTCATGATGTTGCTCATCGACGAACGCCCGGAAGAAGTAACCGACATGGCCCGTACCGTAAACGCCGAAGTCGTGGCTTCCACGTTCGATGAGCCTGCAGAGCGCCACGTAAAGATTGCCGGCATCGTGTTGGAGAAAGCCAAACGAATGGTAGAATGTGGCCACGACGTGGTTATCTTCCTCGATTCCATTACCCGACTGGCACGTGCCTACAACACTGTAAGCCCTGCCAGCGGCAAGGTTCTTACGGGTGGTGTAGATGCCAACGCCCTGCAGAAGCCCAAAAGGTTCTTTGGCGCAGCCCGCAATATTGAAGGCGGAGGCTCGCTTACCATCATAGCAACGGCCTTGATAGACACAGGCTCCAAGATGGACGAAGTTATATTTGAGGAGTTCAAGGGTACAGGTAACATGGAATTGCAGCTCGATCGCTCGCTTTCTAACAAGCGTATCTTCCCGGCTGTTAACCTGGTTGCCTCCAGCACACGCCGTGACGACCTGCTGCAGGACAAGACGACGCTCGACCGCATGTGGATTCTGCGCAAGTATATTTCTGACATGACACCTATCGAGGCCATGAACACCATTCACGACCGCATGGAGAAAACGCGCGACAACGAGGAATTCCTGCTGTCCATGAACGGCTAAGCATGGCTTGCCGGTTACAGGAAAATAAAAAAACTCCTGATATCACATCAGGAAGCGACGGATATAAAACCATTCCCGACATCAAAAGGGAATGGTTTTTATTTTTGATTGCCGTCATGAAGCTATGCCTCGGGAACTTTCGACAAGTGTCGCACGATCGTGTGACACTTGTCGAATTCATGTGCGACACTTGTCGAAAGTTCCCGGAGGTATATCTTCGGCCCTCTGAAGTGTATCGGAAAGCACTCCTCATCTATTTGTCAATCCGTCTGTTGAATGTCAACTGACATCAGATTAATGCCGAGTGGACAGAAACAAAACTCCGGCTTTGAGAACGCGCAACCGGAGTCAGATGTCTTGCAGGCACCAGCCGACTGCTGTATTTGGTATGAAGCTGCGTTTTCGCAGGGCTTGCAGCTTCTCTCAAAGCTACATCTCTACCCTACTCCTCGTATTCCGTTGTATCGGCAATTCCGGCATCATGCAGCGCTTCCTTTCGTTCCCGGCAGGTACCGCACTTGCCGCAATGCTTCTCGCCGCCCTTGTAGCAGCTCCATGTTTCGGCATAGTTAATTCCGAGAGCGTTGCCTCTACGGGCTATGTCGGCCTTGGAAATGTCGGTATAAGGAGCCCAGACTTCAACCTTCTCGAAGGTTCCGGTCCTGGTAGCTGCCGACATGGCGTTTACGAACTCAGGCCTGCAGTCGGGATATATGGTGTGGTCGCCTCCGTGATTGGCCATCATCACCCGGCGCAGCTGGTTGCTCTCGGCTATTCCGGCGGCAATGGCAAGCATGATGCCGTTGCGGAAGGGCACCACGGTTGATTTCATATTCTCCTCGTTGTAGTTGCCTTCGGGAACGGCTTCGGAACCCTCCAGGAGCGAGCTTTTGAAATACTGATGAATAAATCCCAGGTTGATGGTGATGTGCCTGATACCCAGACGCTCGCAATGCAGCTTGGCATAAGGAATTTCGCGGGCATTATGGTTGCTCCCATAGTCGAACGAAATGCCTAATGCAATGCAGTCCTTGAACTCGTAGAGCATGGTAATACTGTCCATGCCGCCACTTACTATAATCACTGAATCTTTCATCTCCTTACGTTGTTTCATGCAAAGTTACGAATAATCTGCTAAAATGTAAACTCTACGTGGCATTATCAGAAGGTTGTGAATTAAATTAGTAAAAACTCCGGATGTACACATGAAATCTCTAATCTTTTTATTAACTTTGCATGCAAAGAGACTTTTAATTTTAAACATTTATATAAAATGAAAATCGAACAATTTAACTTTGCCGGCAAGAAGGCTATCGTTCGTGTAGACTTCAATGTGCCATTGGACGCTAATGGTAATGTTACTGACGACACGCGCATACGCGGCGCACTTCCTACTCTTAAGAAGGTACTGGCCGATGGCGGCGCACTTATCATGATGAGCCACATGGGCAAGCCCAAAGGCAAAGTAAAGCCGGAGCTCTCACTCGGACAGATTGTAAAGAATGTTTCAGCTGCGCTGGGCGTTGACGTAAAGTTTGCTCCCGACTGTGCAAAGGCTGATGAGCTGGCAGCAGCCCTCAAGCCGGGCGAAGCTCTGCTGCTGGAGAACCTCCGCTTCTATCCCGAAGAGGAAGGCAAGCCTGTAGACGTTGAGAAGGGTACGCCCGAATACGACGAAGCAAGCAAGGCTATGAAGGACAGCCAGAAAGAGTTTGCCAAGAAACTGGCCTCCTATGCCGATGTTTATGTAAACGACGCATTCGGTACGGCACACCGCAAGCACGCTTCGACTGCCGTTATAGCTGACTACTTTGACAAGGATGCCAAGATGCTGGGCTTCCTGATGGAAAAGGAAGTAAAGGCTATCGACAACGTACTGAAGAACGCCCAGCATCCTTTCACAGCCATCATAGGCGGCTCGAAGGTAAGCTCCAAGTTAGGCGTCATCAAGAACCTGCTGGATAAAGTAGACAACCTGATTATCGGCGGCGGCATGGGCTATACCTTCATCAAGGCACAGGGCGGCCAGATAGGCAAGTCTCTGCACGAGGACGATTTGATGCCCGAGGCCATCAACGTAATGAATGCGGCTAAAGAGAAGGGTGTAAACCTGAGCCTGTCGGTAGCTACCGTTTGCGGCAAAGACTTCTCTAACGACACCGAGCGCAAGGTATTCCCCATCAATCAGATACCTGATGAGTGGGAAGGAATGGACGCTTCGGAAGAGAGCCTGGCTAACTGGAAGCAGATTATACTGAACTCCAAGACCATACTTTGGAACGGTCCTGTAGGCGTTTTCGAGCTTGATAACTTTGCGCACGGCACCGGCGAGATTGCCAAATACGTTGCCGAGGCTACACAGGAGAACGGAGCATTCTCGCTCGTAGGCGGCGGCGACTCTGTTGCAGCAGTCAACAAGTTCGGTTTGGCCGATAAGGTTTCGTATGTATCTACAGGTGGCGGTGCCATGCTCGAAGCTATCGAGGGTAAGGTTCTGCCGGGTGTAGCAGCCATCGAAGACTGATTCTGAACAATGACAACATGGAAAATAGCGAATGAAAAATCATTCGCTATTTTCTTTGTCAGCTCCGGCAGCAGGCTTCGGGAAGTGATAATGGCTTTCGTAAACTAAAGATTACAAAAACGCCATTGGCACACCTGCAGGTCTGCTAAAAGCCGTTTATTCATAGGAATACGCTCAAATTATCATACATTTGTTGTTTTTCGCGTAGATTTATTCGTAATTTTGCACGAAGAATTGTCAGTAACATTTTATGGATTGGTTAGTTAATCTTTTTACGACCACCGATTCCGTGGCTCACATCGCCCTACTCTATGCAATCGTAATTGCCGTAGGCGTACTGCTGGGCAAGGTCAAAATAGGTGGTATCTCATTGGGAGTAACATTCGTGCTGTTTGCCGGTATCCTTGCCGGTCACATCGGTTTTACGGCTCCGGTCAACATTCTCACGTTCATGCAGGATTTCGGTTTAATCCTGTTTGTGTTCATGATAGGCTTGCAGGTTGGCCCGGGCTTCTTTGAAAGTTTCCGTAAAGGCGGCATTACTCTCAACATGCTTTCAGCCGGAATGATTTTGTTGAACATCGGAGTGATGTTTGCCTGCTATTACATCTTCTTCGATACAGATAACGCCAACAACCTGCCAATGATGGTAGGAACACTGTACGGAGCCGTAACCAACACTCCCGGACTGGGTGCGGCCAATGAGGCACTGACTTCGGTCATCACAAACGGACACGTGCCCCAGATTGCTTCGGGCTATGCCTGCGCCTACCCGCTCGGCGTGCTGGGTATCATCGGCGCCACCATAGCCATCAAGTACCTTTGCAGTATCAACTTAGAACAGGAAGATCAAGAGCTCCTACAGGCCGAAGCTGAGAACCCTCATGAGAAGCCCCGCTTAATGCACCTCAAGGTGGATAATGAATATCTCGCCGGTAAAACCTTGCTTCAGGTGGCTAACTTCTTAAATCGCGACATCGTATGCTCGCGCATTCTCCACGACGGTAATATCAGCATACCTAACAAGGACACTGTTTTCGCAATGGGAGATGATGTTCTTATAGTCTGCGCAGAAACTGATGCTGAAGCCATCCGGGCATTTATCGGGCCGGTGGTAGACGAGCCTTTCCCCGAGGATAACGAGAAACAGCTACTTATCTCCAAGCGAATTGTAGTTACGAACCCGGCCATGAACGGCAAGACTCTGGGCAAAATGCACTTCTCGAGCGTTTATGGTGTTAACGTAACACGTATCACTCGCCAGGGAATGGACCTCTTCGCAGGCCGCAGTCACCATTTCCACGTGGGCGACAGGATTATGGTTGTAGGCCCGGAAGACAACGTGAACAGAGTTGCCGACCTGATGGGGAACTCCGTCAAGCGACTGGATGCACCCAACATTGCCACCATCTTCATCGGAATTATTGTTGGTATCCTGTTCGGTAGCCTTCCTTTTGCCATTCCGGGCATGCCTGTACCGCTCAAGCTCGGTATTGCCGGCGGCCCGTTGATTATCGCAATACTGATTGGAAGGTTTGGTTACAGAATGCACCTTGTTACATACACAACCACTTCAGCCAACATGATGCTGCGCGAAATAGGACTTACGCTCTTCCTGGCCAGCGTGGGCATCAAGGCTGGTGCAGGCTTCTGGGAGACTGTTGTACAGGGAGATGGACTCAAATATGTGTACACCGGCTTCCTTATCACCATCATTCCGATACTGATTGTAGGAACACTGGCACGGCTTAAGTTCAAGTTCAACTACTTTACCATTATGGGTATGATAGCCGGAACTTATACTGACCCGCCCGCTCTGGCATACGCCAACTCCGTGTGCTCCAAGGAAGCACCGGCCGTAGGCTACTCTACGGTTTATCCACTGAGCATGTTCCTCAGGATATTTACGGCCCAGATTATCGTTTTGTTCTTCTGTGGAGCATAGCTAAATCTTACGGTCAGTAACCCTCGTATCCGCAAAATACTGGTACAAAGCAGCCGAATTGCTTGCTGTTACCAGTATTTTGCGGATATATTATTTTTACACAACACCGTACAATTTGTGCAGTTTAAATTTTGGTGGCTATCAAACTTTTTATTATCTTTGGAGCATTAATCTATTAGCGTTAGCAATATGAAGAAGCTGGAACTACTTTTTTATTTCGTTCTCATGAGCGCTCTCTCAGTTCTCGCACAAGGGGCACGGAACATAGTCATCAATGAAATCATGACGCAGAACACCGCGAACCTGACCGATGAATACAATGCACATCGGGCGTGGATAGAACTGGCAAACACATCCTATTCAAGCTATAATGTCCGAGGTATGTTCATTACAACCAACAGAAAGGCTCTGGACGAGAAACTCACGCCAGTACAGCGTATAGGCCTGATGAACATTATCCCGGACGAAGAGGAATTAACCAACCTGAAAGCACGTCAGCACTCTGTATTCTTCCTCAACTCTTCTCCCACCAAAGGAGTACAGCATCTGTCGGCGCAGGCCTTTCCCGGCCAGCCTGTATGGATAGCACTATATGACGGTAACGGTATAGACCTGATAGATTCAGTAAGCGTACCGCCATTGGCAGCCAATACGTCCTACGCCCGCATACACGACGGAGCCGGCAAGTGGGTAATCAAGGCTCCGACAGCCGTCACTCCGGGAACCGACAACTTCATTCAGGTAACGGAAAGCAAGGTTACAAAATGGAAAAACAGCGATCCTTACGGGGTTGCTATCTCCGTGCTCTCAATGGGAATTGTGTTTTCTTGCCTGGCCCTGCTCTATGTTTTCTTCAGTCTGTTGGGTTCCTATATGGAGCACAAGCAAAGACTAAAGGCCGCGACCGAGAGCCATGCGTCACTGATGGCAATCCTCAAAGCAGGCAAGAAGATGGCAGACACCGGCCACAAGACCAATGTAATCCTGAAAGACGGCCTTAAAACAAAGGGTATAGACAAGGAAATATACATCGCTGTTATCTCTCTGGCCTTGCAGGAGTATCTGGAAGACCAGCATGACATGGAGAGTGGCATCATTACTATCAAACCGAAACATACAAATTGGAACAACCTAAACAGATAAACGATTATGGCTAAGTATCAATATAGAGTCCAGGGCCTCGACTACGAGGTAGACATCAAGGAGGTAGAGGGCAATATTGCCAAGGTGAGCGTAAATGGGATTGATTTTGAGGTGGAACTCAAGCAACCTGCAAAGCCAAAGAAAAAGACCGTGATTATTCAGACAGCCAAGCCCGTTGACAATATGAACAACGACGGCATGATTGACATGAAGCGCGACACCGGCGCAAGGGCAACCGTACCGGCAAGCGGAACACCCGTACTGGCACCGCTGCCAGGCACGGTGACCAATATAAATGTAAAAGTAGGACAACATGTAGCCAAAGGAGATACGGTAGTTGTGCTTGAAGCCATGAAGATGCAAAACAACATTGAGGCAGAAGTAGACGGAACCATAACCTCCATACCCGTTAGTCAAGGTGAGGCTGTCATGGAAGGAAACATCTTGGTAACAATAGGATAGCGTATGGGATTCTGGGATTTAATAGCGACAAATTTCAACGATTTTCTCACTTACACAGGCTTTGCCAATGCAAGTGCAGGAAATCTCATCATGATAGTAGTGGGCGGCTTCTTTATCTATCTGGCCATCAAAAAAGATTTTGAGCCGCTGCTGCTGGTGCCCATCGGCATGGGAATTATCTTGGGTAACATCCCATTTAGGGCCGATGCAGGCTTGGAGATTGGCTTGTACGAAGACAACTCCGTACTCAACATCTTCTACCAGGGCGTGCGCCAGGGCTGGTATCCGCCACTGGTGTTCCTGGGCATCGGTGCCATGACCGATTTCTCTGCACTCATCAGCAACCCTAAACTCATCCTCATTGGTGCTGCCGCCCAGTTCGGCATCTTCGGAGCATACATGGTAGCATTGGCTTTAGGCTTTGAACCCAACCAGGCGGCCGGCATCGCCATTATCGGCGGAGCTGATGGTCCAACGGCCATCTTCCTAAGTTCAAAGCTCAGCCCCAACCTGATGGGAGCCATTGCCGTGTGCGCTTACTCCTACATGGCGCTGGTTCCTGTCATTCAGCCGCCCCTCATGCGCATGCTAACAACCAAGCGCGAGCGCGTTATCAAGATGAAACCGGCAAGACAAGTGAGCCAAACGGAGCGAATCCTCTTCCCCATCATCGGCTTACTTCTTACAACCTTTATCGTTCCCTCCGGACTGCCGCTGCTGGGCATGCTCTTTCTTGGCAACTTACTCAAGGAGAGCGGCAAGACAACCCGGTTGGCCAAGACGGCCGGCTCGGCACTTAACGACATCGTGGTAATACTTCTGGGCCTTACCGTTGGTTGCTCAACGCAGGCATCAGAATTCCTGACGCTCAATACCATCAAGATATTCTTGCTGGGAGCTTTGGCCTTTATTATCGCTACGGCAAGTGGTGTGCTGTTCGTAAAACTGATGAACGTTTTTCTGTCCAAGGACAAAAAGCTCAATCCACTGATAGGTAATGCCGGCGTGAGTGCCGTACCTATGGCTGCAAGAATATCCAACAACCTTGGGTTAGAGTACGACCGGCACAATTTCCTGCTCATGCACGCCATGGGGCCAAACGTAGCAGGCGTAATCGGCAGTGCTGTTGCTGCCGGAGCCTTATTGGGTTTCCTCTCCTAACACCGCTCTGTGTACACCGCATGAAGCCCTATAGAAGACCTTGATATGATAAACTTCTCGTCTCTGTCTGCCACTCAACAGAACTTTCGACACTTGTCACATAATCGTGCGACAGGTGTGAAATAATCGTGCGACAAGTGTCGAAAGTTCACGAAACATCAAATTTGCACCCCAAACAACCCCATGCCAAGACCAAAAACGGCACCATGAGCAATCAATGACCGCAGTAATTAATCCACAAATTGAGAGATATTACCCTAATAAAAACAAATGGATTTATTAAAGGATTTATACACAAACGTTATCTCTATGGATGAAGCCAATGATATTTATGAAAATATAAGAGGCGATATTGATAATGGCGTATATGACAGTTTGCTCAATAATGGCAAAACAATAGACCTTGCATCTCTTTTGGGGATGGATGAATATGAATATACTGCATTTTGTCAAGGCGCTCTATTCTCAATAATTGCAAAATGGCGATACGAAGGATGGCCGTGTAAGTGTTGCAAACACTAATCAATTCATTGATTATAAACAATACTATTGGTTAGTTCAAGAACTTGACAATGGAGGTTACGGACTCCTGAAACTTTAAGGTAACCCATTGCTTCTTGAGCAAATAAAGAACAAAACATAATTAAGAGATATAAATGCAATGGCATTCAGAATGACAAGGTGAAAAAATTATCAATGAAGATACTGATTAACAGACACCATCTTGGAGAAATAGAGAATGTAGAGCAACTGTACCATTCCATAATAAAATAGAATTTTGGCGTAGATTCTTATATCGAACTCTCGCCCTGATAGGCTAAAAGGACAAAAAGAAATGATTTTACTGTGTGCTAAGAATAACTTTTTAAAAACGTTACATGTAATCCGAAGTATCCCCGACATGTATCTTTAGTTCCCTTTCTGCGCTATCTTGCCAAGGGTTTTACTTCGGCAGAAATCCCTCAGAACCAACATGGTAGGGCATAAGTATCTTGTTACAAACAGAAAGAGGAACCTTTTTTCAAAAGTTCCTCTTTTTATTGTTTCGTGATTCCGTTGGGGTTCGAACCCAAGACCCACAGCTTAGAAGGCTGTTGCTCTAATCCAACTGAGCTACGGAACCAAACTGACTGCAAAGGTAATCATTTTGGTTGATTTCTGCAGGAAGTCCGGTTGACGTTGTTCGTTGGCTTAACTAATTTTAACCCTATGGGCAAATGATTGAGATTAGCTATCGGTAATCAGACACAGCGGCAACTTATCTGTATTTTTTCAAATATTCATCAGCTCTTGGGTCACCCAGTTCTTTAGCCTTGTTCAGCGCTTCAATGCCTTCTGTTTTCTTCTTCTGGTGGATGAGAGCCACACCTTTAATAACATAGCCATCGGTACTCTTGGGGTTTAACCGGATGCTGGCATCAGCGCTCTTGACTGCATCGTCCAGCTGGTTGAAACGCAGATGCAAAGAAGCTTTTTCGGCCCACAAAAGAGGATTCTTATAGTCAAGGTACACTGCCCGATTGATATCGTTTACAGCCTGCTGGTACTGGTGAATTTTCAGCTCGGCTTGTTCTCTGGCGAAGTAGAAATCACTGCTGAGCGGACGCCCCTGCATCAGTGAGTCATATTGGTTGAAGTCGTCTACAGCCTTACGGAACTCTCCTGCATTGAGCCATGCGTTGCCCCGAGCCAGCACATAAGGGGCTCCTACGGCGTTTAAGGGTTGCGGACTGGCAGCAATGGCGCTGTCGAGCAATGCCATGAATTCGTTTTGCGGAGCCTTGAGCTGCTGTTTGCATTGTACAGCCTCGTAGAAAAACTCGCCACTGCGGATATTGCTCTTGGTGAGCGCCATGAACATGTCATAGGCCGTTTGGTACTCTCCTTTGGCAAAGTAAACTTGTGCCTGCTGATGTTGGTAAGTTGGTAACGCATTAATGGAGTAAGCCTGCTTGGCTTCATCAAGTGCTTTATCTAAGCTCCAGGCAGCAAACGGCTTGTCGGCCTTATAAATCTCTTTTTGGAAAATGAGGCGTGAATAGTTGGAATGAGCTTCATCCTTTTTGGCAACTTTTTGGATAGCAGTTTCCATTGTGGCTGCTACATTGCTGAATTGGTCAGCATTCAGCTGGCTTTGTGCGCGTTGTGTATAACCATCGATGCTTGTGGGGAATTGGGAAATAAAGGCATCCACATATTTCACATGCAGCATCGAGTCTGGCTGTTGAGCCGAGAGCATCAGCATGATCTGGGCCTGTTCGGGCGACTGAGGGAAGTCTATCCGGATGGACGTTTGCCTTAGTACAGAGCTGTTAATGGCCAATCCGTTTTCTACCTTGAAGCTGTTTGCCAGCTGTGCGTCAGTTGCGTAAACATCTGAACCCGTCTTGCTGTGTTGTAACAGACCTATGACTTCTCCCTTTGCATTGACAAACGGGCAGCCTTCTGCATTCTCCGGAACGGTGCTTGAGAAGATATAATAGGTGTATTTATCCATGAATTTCTCCGTGTTCTGCACATTCCGCTGACTGATATCAGCCTTTCTGACAGAATAGCCAAGCAGCCATGCTTTGGAACCTTTGGGCGATGGAACCGTTGCCACACGTGCTCCTGCAGTACGCCCTTTGACACGGAACTTGCAGACATCGTAGAGTTCGTTGGCGCCAATAACGGATTCTACATCCATCTTGTTGCCTTTAGCGTCGACAACAACTGCAGAGGAGGCTCCCACAAACGGCTTCCAAATTCCAATAGCCTCGCCGGAATTGCCAACGAATACTCCGTGACTGGAGGCCAGAATGCTGCCATCGGCCTTGAATGTTGTGAGTGTGAATACTGAATTGGCCGCATCCTCAATCTGCGCAAATGCCGTTGTACACAGCATGAGCATTAAAGCTATGAGGGCAGACGACTTGATAACGAATGAATTTCTATGTTTCATAAGATGATTGTTTCTACTTTGTTTTCAATAGTTCCTTAGCATTCTCAATGGCCGCCGGGGTTACATCGCTGCCACTCAGCATCTGTGCTATCTCGTCAATGCGCTCTGCAGGAGTGAGCATAGTCATGCGGCTAACGGTTCCTTCTTGAGTCTCAGCTTTAGAAACCTTGTAGTGCGTACTTCCTAATGCAGCTATCTGGGGCAAATGGGTGATGCTGATGACCTGCCGCTCGTGGTTGCCCATCTCTTGCATTATCTGCGCCATTTTCTCTGCAACACGTCCGCTTACGCCGGTATCAATCTCATCGAAAATAATGGTTGGAAGTTTCACCGTTCCGCTAATCATGGCTTTGAGCGACAGCATTACCCGCGCTATCTCACCACCCGACGCAACAAGTGCAACCGGTTGCATGGCCGTACTGGTGTTGGCACTGAACAGAAAGGAAACCTTGTCAATACCATTATCGGACAAAGGCTTTGTGCCCAGTTCAACTTTGAACCTTACATGTGGAATGCCAAGGGGAACAAGACGCTGCTGCATCTCCTTTTCTAACGTGACGGCTGCTTTCTTTCGGAGTGCTGTCAGCTTTTCTGCTTGCTGGCGGCAGGTACGTTCAAGTTCGTCAACTTCCTGTTGTTTGGCCTGGAGTTGCTCGTCGCTATGATTGAGATGCTGCTGTTGGGTTTTCAATTCTGCCAAGATTTCAACCAGCTCCTGCTCTGTGCTGACATGAAACTTCTGTTCCAGAGAGTAGATAGCGTCCAACCGCAAATTCAGCGTATCCAGCTCTTTGGGGTCGAAGTCAATGTTTTCTAACTTAGAACTTATTTCCTGAGAAATGTCTTTCAGCTCGATGTAAGAAGAAGCCAGACGGTTCGCCAACTCTGCAATATCAGGATAAACGTGCTGAATGTCATGCAGGCGGGCTGTTGCTGCTTTAATTTTCTGGACTGCACCATCATCAGCTCCCAAATGGTTGTCAGCTTCGAAAAGACTTGATTTGATTTCTTCCGCATGACTCAAGGTTTCTATACTTTGCTCCAGCTCCTCTTGTTCGTCAGCTTGCAGGTTGGCTTTCTCAAGTTCATTGACCTGAAAGTTCAGGAATTCCTCATTCTCACGGCTTTTCTCAATTTCCTCTTTGAGCGTTCCCAATTCCTGTAAAGTCTTGTGATAAGCCTTGTAAGAAGCCTGATAGTTCTTGAGCTGGGCACTGTCATGTGCCAGAATATCGACTACACTCAACTGAAAATCCTCCTTTTGAAGCAAGAGATTTTGATGCTGACTATGAATGTCGACCAGTTGTTCGCCCAGCTCTCGCATCGTAGAAAGAGGCATGGGCGTGTCGTTGATGAAAGCCCGGCTCTTGCCATTGGCAGATATTTCACGGCGGAGAATGGTGTCATTGGCATCGTAATCGATGTCTTTCTCCAGGAAGAAATCCTCCATGTTGTAGTTCGAAAGATTGAAATGGGCCTCGATGGTGCATTTGTCTTTTCCGGCCTTAACCTGCTTGGAATCTGCCCGGTTGCCCAGCAGCAGTCCAATGGCACCCAGAATAATACTTTTACCGGCACCCGTTTCGCCTGTTATGACTGAAAAGCCGGGGTTAAAAGGAATGTTAAGCTCATTGATGAGCGTATAGTTTTTGATATATAGTTGCTTGAGCATATCTCTGGTTACTATTCTTTGATTTTATCCCATGCAGAACTTTGGCTTGCGTTGATGCTGAACAGGATTTCGTGTACAGCCTCTTTCTCTTTCTGCGTGCCCTTACCCTGATAGATGAAAGCCAACTCGTCGCGCTTGAAATCGGTCCATATTTGCGGCAACATGCTCATGGGTTTGTCCTGGTGGCATTTCTTCAGGTTCTCCAGTGCTGTCGTGACGTTGGCCCGTCCGCGTTCGGCATTAGCTGCCATCTCATCCAGTCCGTTACGATAATAATCGTACTGAAGCTGACGGAAGGGACGCATGGCTCCGTCCAGATAGTCGTTGATGATAGCAAAACGGTTGCGATCGTCTTCAAAAGACTTCCACCCCGGAAAGTTCAGTGCCTGCGCATTGTTCACGATGTTCATGCAGTGCTGCAGTACGGCCTCGCCGCCGAATGGTGCAAAGGAGTCGAGATCGAGTCCGATAATCAGGTAAGCATAGTAGGCAAACAGCGCACTCAGCTGGTTGTCAATCTGTTCTTCGTTGAAGTTCAGCTGGTCAAACTGTGCGAACTGAAAAGTGAAATCATTGTCCGTATTGCTGTACAAAGTTGTTGTGTAGGCTGCGTTGTACACAGGCCTGTTTACTTGCACGATGGCACGACACGTAAAGGTATTGGTCGAAGCGTCGTACTTGGTTACCGTGATGTTGAAACTGCAGGCTATACGCTCGTTTTTCTGGAACTGCAGGTTAGTCCACTGTCGGTCGTTGACAAACTGCATCAGTGTTTCTTGCAGATTTGAGAAGATGCTCTCGTCGGTTCCTTCAATTTGCGCATGGTTGATATTTATCTTGGCATTCAGCTCCTGTGCCTGACTATGCGAAGTCAGACAGAGCAGCATGACCAGTAGATAAAAGTACCTGTAGCGTAACTTCATCCTTCAGTGCGGTTGTTAATCGGCTGTTATCGAACCGTTATTTATTGTTGAACTCGCTGAGCCTGATGCGTGTGAGCACTTGCTTTGTGTCGTTCGTAAAGTCGGAGGCAAGCATCCAGCTATAGTAACCAGGGTCTCTACGCAGTACATCCTTAACGGCCCAACCCTTATATTTACCGAAATTAAAGACTTCTTGCTTGCGCGGATTACCTTTCTCGTCGGTCAATGCTTCACCATCCTTGCCTGTCATAGGACTCCAGACTATACGGCCTGCAAAGTCTACGTTATCGTTGAGTTTGGAAAACTCGGCCAAGTAATCCATGTCATTGGGCAACGCACGGTCGGGTTCTTCGGCTGTCTCGGGGTTGTACTTGTCCAATTCTCCCATCAGTACGCGGTAGGTAGCCTCGGTATCTTGGTCTGCGCGGTGGGCCTCAAAATCCTCTTCCATCTTCCTGCCACAAAAGAATTTATAGGCTGCAGCCAGATTTCGACGTTCCATCTTGTGGTAGATAGTCTGTGCGTCAATCAGCCTGCATTTGTTGAAATCAAAGTCTACACCCGCCCGCAGAAACTCTTCTGCCAGCATGGGCACGTCGAAGTGATTGCTGTTGTAGCCTGCAAAGTCACAGCCCTTGAATTTTTCGCTCAAAGACGAAGAAAGCTCCTTGAAAGTAGGAGCCGTTGCCACTTGCTCGTCCGTGATGCCTGTCAGCGCAACCACCTCGGCCGGTATGGGGCGTTCGGGGTTCACGAAGATGTTTTCGCGTTCCTCCTTGCCGTCGGGATGTACTTTTATATAAGATATCTGGATGATTTTATCCTTTACGAGGTCAAGTCCTGTAGTCTCCAAGTCGAAGACTATCAGCGGCTTTTTAAGATTGAGTTTCATTATTCAGAGCTTTCTGTTTATAGTTAATGGCCTGTGGTTAAGCTACTCGTTATCAGCGTGCTATAGCCACAAGCCATTATCTGTTAACTGTTAGTTTACTAATCGTTGAGCAGCATCGGCATGATGAGCATCAGCACATCGCAATTCTCCGGCTGGGTTACTGGTACGATGATGCCCGCGCGGCTTGGGTCTCCAAGGCTGATGGTAACTTCTTCACTGTCGAGATTACTCAATATCTCGGTCAGCGAACTGCCCTTAAAACCAATATTCATAGGCTGCCCGGTATAGTCGCAGGTGATGTTTTCCTTGGCACTTGTGGCAAAGTCAATGTCCTCCGACGATATTTCCAGATTTCCCATTTCCAGATGGAAGCGCACCAGCAGGCTGCTCTCACTGGCAAACGGCAACACGCGGCGCAATGCACTAAGCAGCACCTTGCGGTCTATTACGAGCTGGTTGGGATTGTCTGTCGGTATCACCTTATTATAATTAGGGAACCTGCCTTCGATAAGACGGCACGAAAGGACGCCATCTGCAAAACGAACCTCGGCATTGCGGTCATCGAACTTGATGACAACATCGCCGCCGTCTCTGCCCAGCACGTTCTTCAGCAGGGTTGCGGGCTTCTTGGGCAGGATGAAGGATGCAGGCGTATCGCTCTTGATATTGAAGTTACGGTTGCGAACCAGCTTTTGTCCGTCGCTGGCAACGATGGCCAGACCGTCGGCCGTCAGGTCGAAGTAGACACCATTCATAACCGGACGAAGTTCATTTTGCGCCGTTGCAAAAAGTGAACGCGAGATGTTGTCGCTTAGCACGCCCGAGTCTATGGTTATGACTGTAGCGCCGTCGGGTATTGCCTGTGTGTGAGGATATTCGCCGGCATTCTGTGCCGTAAAGTGGTATATACCGTTCTGGTACACAACCTCAACGGTAAACTTGTTGATGTCCACATTGAATGTAAGTGGCTGTTCGGGCAGCTCCTTTACAGCATCCAGAATTGTGCGATTGGGTACGGCAAATTCACCTTCGCCTTCGCATGTGTCGAGTCCGATGGCAGACTGTATCACGTTTTCACTGTCAGAAGCAGTGATGCTTAGCTGATTGTTGCGGACTTCGAACAGGAAACAGTCCAGAATGGGCAGGGAGTTCTTACTGTTGATGACCCGTGAGAGTGATTGCAAACGGCTGCTGAGCGCAGTACTGGATAAGGTAAATCTCATTAGTATTTGAATTTTAGTTGTTTTTACTTTTTGTTTATTAGGTACAAAAATACAAAAAACCATTGTGCAAAGCAAAAAAATAACATGAAAAGTTTCTGTTTTTAGAACTATTTTATTAATTTCGCAATCGAAATGGTTTAAACCCACACATCGGGAAAAAGCTACAAAACAATAAACTTTAAATAAGATGCAATTACAAGGAAGAGTTATCGCCGTTTTACCGGAAAGAAGCGGTACTTCGGCTCGTACGGGTTCCGAATGGAAGTCACAGTCGTTTGTCATTGAAACACATGAGAATTACCCCCATAAGATGGTATTCGATGTTTTTGGTGCTGACAAACTCCAGAGCTTCAATATCCAACTTAATCAGGAGATTTTGGTTTCATTCGATATTGATGCCCATGAGTATAACGGCCGCTGGTTTAACAACATCCGCGCCTTTGCCGTACAGCAGGTAGACCCCAATACAGTTGAGGCAGCCGGAGTGCAGCCCGTACAGCAGGCCGGTGTTATTGGTGCAGCGCCCGCCAACGGTGCCCAGGCTCCGTTCCCGCAGCAGCCGGAGGCAGCCGGCAGTGCCGACGACCTGCCATTCTAAGGCTCCCGCAAGCTGCCAAAGCAGTATTATAGCCCTACCCTTCCGTCCTGCAGGCGCGCCTAATTACCATCTTTGGATGGAAGAAGATAGATATTAAAGGGTGTGAAAAATTGAAGTGAACCCCAAAAGTCATTTGTCTAACTTTTGGGGTTCACTTCGTTATTTACACACCATGCGCCCATGAAGCGTATAGAAACAGCCTTTTCTAACTGGCAAGTGTTTTTGATTGCATTCTTCTTTCCAAGTAATTTGAAGAATATTACACTACGGAAATGAGGAAATCCTATTCAACCGGGCTCTTGAAAACAACTTATCAGAACATTTACAGCTAATGCTTCCGCCCTCAACCGAGTATTCGCTGTAAGCCATTGCATTACAAGCGATTGCCAGCTCTAATTTCATTGGGATTTACATAGCTATGCTTCAGCGTCCTTGGAGCTATCGGTCAAGGATGTTGAAGCATAGCTTCTGGCACCTTGAAGCATAGCTGCAACAAGGCGGAATGAAAACATCAACTTTTCGGAAGACTCGAATTCAGCGAATTCGAGTTACTTTAGGATTAGCACCTTAAACCAATCTTGTAAGATGCCGGCATATTGATTCTGTGAATCGGCGACAAGAATCAGCACCTGAGAACCATCGTGCAGTCTCGGACCTAAGCACATTCCTTCGTAGTTGGCAATGTCGTAATCAAGCAGCCCTACACTCGTTTGCCATTCGTGTACAAGGGTCTTTTCAAGGAAGGGGCTATGTACGGTCAAGGTGTTTTCGGTAGAAAGGCTTTGACCCAAAGCCGGAAAGACTTGGAAGAGCTTGCAGTTTACAAAGGAGCCCAATTTTGATTCTGCCACAAAGAACTCCCTTTCCAACACCAGCAGGGAGCCGTCGTCCAAAGCGACTAACTCCGGTACGCCATGTGTACACAGTCCGGCGCTTTGATTCATCAATGGCTCATCCATCTGGTAGGCATACTGCTTAGCGGGCTGCAGACTTTCATCAAACGCCTGCAGACGAATGCGGTTCCTGGCAAGAGGCGCCCCATCGGCCTGTTCTCCATCGCCTGGCAGCGTGCTTTCATTACAAGTCCATAGCATTTTCGTTGCACTCGAATACGTTAAGGCTTCAAAACCGAGATTAGCCGAGGCTTTATGAAACAACTTGGGGATGGCTGCTTCCCGGCCCGTCGGGATTCCATCAAGCCCGTACTCTTTTATTGCCATGTCGCCCTCGCCGCTTATCAGGATTGTTTGGCGAGCCGCCAGATAAGCGATACCCTCCTCGTCACGGTTTGGTTTGTGTGAGCTTCTGAAGCCTAAGTTCACAATCTGGCTGATATTTCCGGTTATGGAGTCGATGGTTATTTTAAAAACAAAGAAGCCGTCTTCCGGTGCCTTGTCGCTAACTACTGCGTATTCATCATTTCCTATATAGGTAATCCCACTATAATTCCCTGCAGGAACATTCTCGGCAAAGGATTTTTGCCCGCCTTCCCTTACAAGCTGAATGTGTGTTTGGCCATTCACAGGCTGCAACAAAACGCCACACAGCAATATTGAAAACAAAATTCTATACATAAGCGAATGTCAATACGAATGCGTCAGTAATCATATATTCAACCGGCTGGCTCTTTTTCTGTTTCAAATCTTCTACCATTATCTGGCCGGACGGATGGACATGGAACGGGAGCAATCTCATTTCAAAGTACTGCAAGTCTTCCTTTGAAAAGAGCTTATAAACGGTTTCCTTGGCACACCAGTTAACCAGCTGTATGTCAAGTGAGGAGGAATCTTCATCAGACCGAATAAACTTGGAAACCACCCTGCTCACCCTGTTGCTGTAATATTCTATGTCTATACCTACCTGGTGGGTTTTGGAGAGAATGAGGGCAGCATAGCCTCTGGTATGGCTAACGCTGATGTTCCAGTCCCGGACAACTGGTTTGTCGTCGGCATTGTGTGTTATTCGCAACGAAGTGTCACCGGTCATGTGGAACAAAAGCGAATAGACGGCAAGCATCTCCAGCTTACGCATCTCCGAATGGATATTCTCTAATCGTGGTTTCAGGAAAGAAAGAGCAGGCTGCCGACTGAAGAAATCCTCTACGCGCTCATCTATCTTCCATATACCAAGTTGAATATCATTAGCCGAGTTTTCTGTTTTCTGCCAGAACATGCTTACTCCGTTTCGTGTTTCTCGTCATGTACTATGACCTTGACTCTGCTAATCCGACGTTCCTCAATGGCCATTATCTCGAACGAATAGTTCTTGTAGTCTATCCGTTCGTGCACGCTTGGAAAATCGCCTTTCAGCTCCAGCAACAAGCCCGCCAGCGAGTCGGCCTCACCTTCCACCTCGGCAAATTCGTCATCGTCAACATGCAGTATCTTGCAGAAGTCCACTAACAGCGTTTTGCCTTCGAATATATAGGTGTTGTAGCTGATTTTTGAGTACGTTTTTTCTTCCTCGTCGTATTCGTCGTTAATCTCACCAACGATTTCTTCGAGAATATCCTCCAACGTAATCAGTCCGCTCGTTCCGCCAAACTCATCAACTACGATAGCCATGTGGACTTTGTTATCCTGGAACTCCCGGAGCAAATCATCTATCTTCTTGGTCTCGGGAACAAAGTAGGGAGGACGTATCAAACTCTGCCAACGGAAACTCGCAGGCTTTGACAAATGCGGTAACAGGTCCTTGATGTACAGTACGCCCCTGATGTTGTCACCGTTATCCTGATACACGGGAATGCGGCTGTAATTGTTTTCGACTATACATTTCAGTACGTCAGCAAAGCTGCTTCGGATATCAATGTCAACAATATCCTGGCGGGTAGTCATTACTTCCTTGGCCGTTTCATCGCCAAAGCGGATGATTCCCTGCAACATGCTTTGCTCGTCCTTGATTTCTTCCTTATCCGTAAGTTCCAAGGCCTGCTCCAGGTCATCCACACTAAGCTGCCTATTCTCTTTCTGCACAACCTTTTCTGCCAGCATGCCACTCCTTATCAGAATGGTTTCCAACGGCCAAAAAAACTTACGCAGGAAGAGTATTCCATTCACCGCCTTACGACAAAACTTCAATGGATTTTGCCTGCTGTACACCTTTGGCATGATTTCTCCAAACAGCAGCAGCAGGAATGTCAGGAAAACAGTAATGCAGAGAAACTCTGCCCACTGGGCCCGAAACTTCACCAACGAACTGAAAATGTAATTGCAGAGCATGATGATGGTCACATTCACAAAATTGTTGGTAATAAGAATGGTGGCCAGAGTACGTTCCAAATCTTCGCGCAACATTTGTATACTTTTATCGCGTGGATTCTTTTCAGGGTTCAAGGCTTCAATATCCTGAGGTGATAAACTAAAGAAAGCGATTTCCGATCCGCTTGCGAAGCCTGACAATAAAAGAAGAACAGCAGCTAACAAAGCTGCTATTACCACACCCGGAGTTATGGGCTGAAATGTTACGAGTGAGCCTATTTGTTGTAAGTTGATAAAATCCAAACTATAATCGCTATATGTTAGAACGGCAACGATTTATCCTCTGCCTCGTTTTGAGGCTGCGATGCCTTATCTGCAACGGCACTGCTACCGTCCGTCGTTGCAGAACGAGGAGTGAGCATCTCCATGTTTTCGACCAATATCTCTGTCACATAACGCCGTACGCCGCGTTGATCATCGTAGCTGCGATAGCGAATACGCCCTTCTACGTACAGCTTATCGCCTTTATGAACATACTGCTCAACGATTTTGGCCATCTTCTTATAAAAAACGAGATTATGCCAATCCGTGTGTTCCGGCACTTTCGTACCATTCTGCAGTGTATATCCTCTTTCTGTTGTAGCGAAACTCACTTGGGCTACAGCCTGGTCTGCCTCATAGTACCTTACATCGGGTTCCTTGCCCACATTTCCTATTAACATTACCTTATTCATGGGAAAAACTATTTAGAAAGTGGTATTTGTCATCCAAATAAAAGGCTATTTCCACATTCCCAGATAACGGAAACGGAAATTCTTGCCTTTAGCCGAGGGAAACTGACTTCTGCTGTCAACGCGCTCACGGAGATGTTCAACCATCCGGTTGTAACAATCCTGACCTGACTCAGCCTTGCATCTCACCTCAAAGTGAGTGTCTCTGTATTCATGCTTTCCGGTTGCAGGTATCATCAATACACGCTTGAAATCAAGCGAGCCTTCGTACCAGCCCGGACGGAGTTCAGTAAGTTTCGTCATGGCAGTTGCAGCCAGGTCGCGGCGGTCTTGTATTGCTGCCGGTGCGGCAGGATGAAGAGCCTTCTTCTGTTTGAAGTCAAGCATTGTAGGAGCCGTTGTCTTAATGATAATAAAATAGACACGCGGTCTTATCTTGTATCTTTTGGGATAGAACACATCACTGTCCACATAGTCACGGATATCTGCTTCCAAGTCTGGAGTCAGGTCTATTTCTTGAATACTATGCAGAAAATCTATGGCTTCATCGGCATTGGAAACCAATGTCTCCTTATCAAAATATCTTAAATATAAATTCATTGATGGTGTTATGTTTCTCCTAAAAATGAGCGGCAAACGGGACTCGGACCCGCGACCTCGACCTTGGCAAGGTCGCGCTCTACCAACTGAGCTATTGCCGCAAAAACATTTTGTGTGAAGAGGAGGAGACTCGAACTCCCACGAAACAATTTTCACTACCCCCTCAAAGTAGCGCGTCTACCAATTCCGCCACCTCTCCAACAAAAATAACATTCTGAATAAATGGTGCCCAGAACAGGACTCGAACCTGCACGTCGTTAAACACACGCACCTGAAACGTGCGCGTCTACCAATTCCGCCACCTGGGCAAAACAAGGAGAAATACCTCTCTTTTGTCTTTATTCAGAATGTTGAGCGGCAAACGGGACTCGGACCCGCGACCTCGACCTTGGCAAGGTCGCGCTCTACCAACTGAGCTATTGCCGCACTATCCTAAGTGTTAGGAACATTTCTCTAAATGCGGTGCAAAGGTAACGCTTTTTTCTGACTTTGCAAATTTTTAGGTCTGTTTTTTTTCTAAAATTCCTCTTTTTCTGTTAATCCATTCTGTTTTTGTAATCTTCGTAGGTGAATTGCTTCAATACTTCAAGATTTCCATCTTCGTGCAGCAAGCCAATAGCAGGAAGACTTATGCCATTGAACATATTGGTTTTAACGGTAGTGTAATGCAGCATGTCCTCAAAGATGATGTTCTCTCCTATCTCCAGTTCGTGGTCAAACTTCCACGAACCCATAAAATCACCGCTCAAGCAGCTGTTGCCGCCGAGCCGATAGCTGCCAGGAGCACCGTCGGCTGTTATCTCTGCCCCCCGAACTGTCGGCATATAGGGCATTTCCAGACAGTCGGGCATGTGGCAGGTAAAGCTCACATTCAATATTGCGGTACGGATATCGTGATCTTCTACTACGTCTACTACCTGTGCAACGAGCGGACCGGTCTGCCATCCAAAAGCGCTGCCAGGCTCCAGAATAACATGAAGATGGGGATAACGGGCATGAAAACCATTCAGAAGCCTCACCAGGAGATCAACGTCATAATCCTTACGTGTCATCAGATGCCCGCCACCAAAGTTTATCCACTTCAGCTGCGAGAACCATCCGGCGAAACGAGATTCTATGTGTGCCAGCGTGCGTTCAAACACATCGGCTCCGCTTTCGCAATGGCAATGACAATGGAACCCCTCTATCTCTCGCGGAAGCCGGGCCGGCAGCCTGTCAGCTGTAACACCAAAGCGGGTTCCGGGGGCACAAGGATTATACAAATCTGTTCCAACTTCCGAATATTCAGGATTAACCCTTAATCCCAAACTCACCGTGGGGTTGGCCTTCCGGGCTGTATCCTTGAATCTCGAAAACTGCGAAAAGGAGTTGAAACTCAGATGGCTCGAACAGCGGGCAATGGCTTCTATCTCATTTTCAGTATAAGCCGGAGAGAATGTGTGCGTAGGCTCACCGAACTCCTCAAAACCAAGGCGCGCCTCGAAGAGTGAGCTGGCAGTTGTTGCATGGATGTATTCTTTGAAAATGGGAAACGTCTTCCACAGCGCATAGGCCTTGAAGGCAAGTATTATCTCCACGTCGGCAGCAGCGGCCACACGACTGATGAGCGTCAGGTTGCTGCGCAGTTTCTGCTCTTCTAATATATATATAGGTGTACGAACCTCTGCAAATGTTTGAGGATTTACTTTCATCTTTTCAGTTCCGTTTTGATACATCGACCCATCGAACACAAGTCCTGATTTCTTTTTTCTGCAAAGATAGCTTTTTATATTGGATATAATTGCAAGATTAAAGGAAAATTCTTACATTTGCAAAGTAAAAGTAACAGATGTAAGATGAAGCTTGTTATACTGACAAAATCTACATTCTTCGTGGAAGAAGACAAAGTTCTTGCCGCACTCTTCGATGAGGGAATGGATAATCTACACCTGTACAAGCCCGGCACTTCCTCCATTTTTTCTGAGCGGCTGTTGTCCTTATTGCCAGTTGAACACCACAGGAAGATAACGCTCCACGACCATTTTCAACTCACCCAAAGCTATCATTTGGCAGGCATTCATTTGGACACGCCCAACCAGATTGCACCTGAAGGATACAGAGGCCGCATAGGCCGCACCTGCACTGACTTGTTCAAACTCAAAGAGATGCGAAAGCAGGCAGACTATGTGTTTCTGAAAAACATCTTCGACTGCATAGAAACGAAAGAGGAAACGGCAACTTTCACCATCCCGCAGCTCGAAGAGGCCGCTGCCGCCGGCATGATAAACAAGAAGACATACGCCCTGGGCGGCATCACACCGGAGAACATGAGCATCATGCGGTCGCTTGGTTTTGGCGGTGTCGTGGTGTGTGGAGACTTGTGGGAGAGGTTCGACGTTCACAGCGAAACCGACTTCAGGAAGATAGTTACCCATTTTACCCGTCTGCGTAAAGCTGCCGGTTGACCAACAACAGATTAAACTTCTATAAATTATAAACGCTACACGAAATGAGTGAAAATAACTCTTTTTTGGTATTCTCAGGAACAAACACGAGATACCTTGCAGAAAAAATCTGCGCAAGTTTAGGTTGTCCACTTGGCAATCTGGTTGTTACCAGATTCTCGGATGGTGAATTCGCCGTATCTTACGAGGAGTCCATTCGCGGCAAGAACGTATTTCTCGTACAGAGCACCTTCCCAAATTCCGACAACCTGATGGAGCTTTTGCTGATGATTGATGCCGCCAAGCGCGCTTCGGCTCGCCACATCATTGCTGTAATCCCCTACTTCGGATGGGCTCGCCAAGACCGCAAGGACAAGCCGAGAGTGAGCATAGGGGCCAAGCTCGTAGCCGATCTGCTGAGCTGCGCCGGCATCGACCGGCTCATCACCATGGATCTCCACGCCGACCAGATACAAGGCTTCTTCAATGTTCCTGTCGACCATCTCTATGCCTCCGGCGTACTGCTGCCCTATGTACAGAGCCTCAAGCTGAAGGATTTGGTAATTGCCTCGCCCGATGTTGGCGGATCAAAGCGTGCCAACACCTACGCCAAGTACCTGGGATGCCCGCTGGTGCTGTGCAACAAGACACGTGCACGGGCCAACGAAGTAGAGAGCATGCAGATAATCGGCGATGTGAAAGGCAAGAATGTCATTCTGGTTGACGACATGGTAGATACGGCCGGCACTATCACCAAGGCTGCCAACATCATGAAAGAAGCCGGGGCCGTGAGCGTACGGGCACTCGCATCGCATTGCGTAATGAGCGGTCCAGCTTCCGAACGCGTGCAGGACTCGTGCTTGGAGGAGATAGTTTTCACCGATTCCATCCCCTACACCAACCGCTGCTCAAAGGTTAAGCAGCTCTCCGTGGCCGATATGTTTGCCGAAACTATACGGCGCGTAGTGAAGAACGAGAGCATATCCTCGCAATACCTTATCTAACCGGCAATCTCCCAAAAGTATCATACCGACGCCACTCGCTGCAAGCAGCGGAACCAACGCCGGTATGGTGTTTTTGCCGTTACAGGCAGCGCCAACACCGAAGCTGTCCCGGGGTTAATAATATATAAAATACGAACGTAAACACAGCAGCTATAACAACTTTTATTAACTTTGCACCAGCAAGTTCAGAAAGGAATAGAAGATGAAAAAGATAATCTCCATCGTGATCATGCTGGTAGCATGTATCACCATCTCTGCACAGCAAAAGCAGGCAGAAATCAAATTTGACAAAGTCACACACGACTTCGGAACCTTCAGCGAAGCTACTCCCAAGCAGGAAACCGTCTTCACGTTTACCAACGTGGGCAGCGCTCCCCTCATTATCAACCAGGCCGTGGCAAGCTGCGGCTGCACCGTTCCTTCTTACACGAAGGCCCCCATCCAGCCCGGACAGAAAGGGCAGATAAAGGTTACTTACAATGGTAAGGGCAAGTTTCCGGGTCATTTTAAGAAGAGTATCACCATTCGCACGAACGGCGTTACCGAAATGACACGCCTCTATATAGAGGGCAACATGAAGGAAGCAAACTAAAAACATAGATTCCAAACAAGACATTGCAATCTGAAAAAGACGAACCCCGGAAGTTATTCATTTAACTTCCGGGGTTTTTCGTTGTTACCACGCAGAGGGTCAACTGCCTGTTGGCAAGCCCGCGCCTGCACCCGATTGCACCCTGTCTGTTGCCACCACCGCATCTGTTACCCTCCCACTCTCTCGCTGATAAGCACAAACACACATCGCTATCTTCCTGCTTCCGGGGGTCCGTGCGCTTCATTCCAAGGTGCTTTCTTTTGATGTCACGAACTTTCGACAAGTGTCGCACAATCGTGCGACAAGTGTCGAATTCATGTGTGACATTTGTCAAAAGTTCCTGAAGCATAGCTATTGCACCCGAACGGCATGCTTTTGGAACGAGCAGAGAGCAAACAAAAGGCGTGCAATTCCGAATATATTGCACGCCTTCCACACACTGCTGACGGCTAATCCGCATCAGCCAGCTCGCGTAACGTCTTCCCGTAGTAATAATCTTCTTGGAATAACGGCGGGACCGAAGTGGCTGCCTGCTCGGTCACCGCTACACACACCTGCCCATACCAGCGGGTTGCACCCATGCCAAAAGCCAGGAAGCCATACGCCGGAACCTTGCCGCCGTGCTGGCGGACGAACTGGTACAGTTCCTTCTGCTTCTTGGGCAGGTAACCTATCAGCAGTCCTTTACCGTTGTAAACGCCGATGGGATATTTCTCAAAGTTATCCTGCTCCAGTGCCTGTGCGCAGCCATTGAAGCGCCCTATGACCGACAAGGGCATGTTGCGGTAGAACATGCCGGCCATTGGATACTGACAGAAGCCGGGCAGAACATCCAAGCTGATGTCCTTCTGGCCGAAATATGCGGGATTAAAGTATGGATATTGTTCGAAAGGTTGCTTTCCGTCCTGTTTGCGGTAGGTATTAATGGTATCCAAGTCGGTCTGCAGCCGTTTCTCTGCCTCAGCTTTTTCTCTCTGCCGCTTGCGTTGTTCGGCTTCGGACTGCAGCTTCCGCGCCTTCTCCTCCCTGCGGTAGAAGAAGACGTAAACGGCCACTATTGCCAAGATTACGATGATACCGTACAGAGCCATAGCGTTTATTTTTGAGGGGCAACGAACTTGTCGCCGGTGGTTTCGGCCACTTTCTTGCGGAACTTAGCGGGAAACCCTTGCCGCTCCACCGTAGCTCCGAGACCGGTTTCTGTTCGGACAAACACGCCATTCTTTTCCGGTTTTACAACCATGTCGTTGTATTTTACTATCAGATAAGTGGCGAGCGACTTCCAGCGGGCAAGCATCTGCTGCGCTTTCTCGTTGCTATACTCGTTTAAGTAGCGCAGGGCTGCAGCCTTGTCCGACTGGTAGAGCCCTTGTGCCTTGGCCTCAATGGCCTGCTGACGGGCAAAATAATCATTCTCCAAGCTGTCGCGCACTTCCTTCAGTGAGCCGAACATCTGGCTGTAGCGCGGGTAAACCATGTTGCTAACCCAGTTGCACACCCAGTAAGCATTCCTGTCCGAGAAAGTCAGGCCATCAACTCCCGGAGTGTTGTAACATTCGGGCTGGGTGGTATTGCCACAATAAACAGGCGTGTAGGCCACCATGTTGCCGTCGTCGTTGCCGAACCACAGCACACCTCCTATCTCTCTGGGCAGCCACGAACGCATCTGGGCTACATAGCTGAAACCTGTCTGCTGGGTGCTGGTAGGCCGTTCGCAGAAATATTCCTTGTCGCCTACCTTGTAGGACAACGGGGTGGGACGATAGGGCATCTCCCAGATACCGCCGCCAATATCTTCACCATCGGTGGCCAAGGGGGTGCCTTCATAGTGGTCGCGCATGCAAGTCATGATGTCACGCACGCTTACCTTGCGGTTGGGAATGATGTAGAGCGGCATGTCCTCGGCATTGGGATCCTTGCCCAGAGCCCACGGTAGGTACCGGTCGAACTTTTCGTCGAAATGGCGGAAGAAGCTCCACACGCGGGCGTCGCAGAAACGACGGCCGGAGAAATCAGGCTTGGCGTAGGCCATCTTCCAGTTGAAGTCGGCGTCTTTACCCGTAAACCAGCCCTTGCTGCGGGCAAACTTCACCACGTCCTTGGAGTAGAGAACGTTCTGCTTGTCCTTCATGTCAAACTTCCCTATCCTGCTCTGGTTGGCATGCCCTGCTATGGCATTGTCGGGAATCCTCACTGCAACCCACACGGTTCCGTTGCTACCGGGGCCCTTGCCTTGCATTTCCATCATCCAAGCCTCGTTGGGATCGCATATCGTAAAGGTCTCACCCTCGCTGTTGTACCCGTAGGTGTTGGTCAGGGTTGCCATGACCTGAATGGCCTCACGCGCCGTTCTGGAGCGCTGCAGCGCAATGTAAATGAGCGAACCATAATCGATGGTACCCTTGGGGTCTATCATTTCTTCGCGGCCCCCGTAGGTAGTCTCGCCTATCGTAACCTCGTATTCGTTGATATTGCCAATGACATTGTAAGTCTGCGCGGCCTCGGGTATGCTGCCGTGATATACCTTGGTGTCCCAGTCGTATATCTCCCGCCGGTCGTTCTTGGCGTGAGTAGCGGCGGGATAGTGGCAAAGTCCGATGAACAGACCATAGTTGTCGGCATTATAGGAACAGATGACAGAGCCGTCGGCACTGGCTTTCTTTCCCACGATAAAGTTTGTACAAGCCTGTGCGGCGATTGTTGAGACCAGCATCAGAGCTGACAGAAACAGTTTCCTCATTGTGCTTATTAGTATTTGAAAGTTGTTGTATAGGTTCTTGTGTTACGTCGGCTGTCCCATGCCTTGAATACCAGACGGTGGGTTTTGCCCGTCTTGTGAATGGGCGTATCTGCCAGGCGGCATCGCACCCACGGGCTCTTAGGCACTTCTTCGAAGAGGACAAACTGCCCGTCGACATACGCCTCGTAGTCGTCTACCCCGCTGCCAGAATCTGACAAGCCTACAGTGAGCTCGTTGCCTATGCTGACGGGATGAATGAGCGGTGGCTGGTCGTCGTAGGCGAGTTCATAGGTTGCGCCCATCTCTCGTGCCTTTCCGGTTACCCAGATGCCTTGCTTGGTGGATGTAACCTGCCCGCCCATATACCTGTCGCTGCCCCAATGGCTCACAACATACAGTTTTTGGGGATTTGCAACGGGCTTGTTGAGACGCAGCGTTATCTTGCAGTAGCTGAACAAAGGATAGGAACCGCTCATCATCCGATAGGCATCGCTCAGCTTGCCCGGCTGATGCTTGATGACGGGAGACAGGTAAATATCGTCTTCCACCTGCCCGGACGGAATAAACAGCGACATGCCCGGTAGCTGGAAGTTGTTGCACTTGCTATAGGAAATGTAACGGAGGGGGCTATGACGGGATGCGGGAATGCGAATGGGAACTTTCTTGCCCGTAACGGTAAAGGTATATTCGCTGACGTTGCCTTTAAAATCCATGAGGCGATAAGTGAAACGGTAATCGCGCTCCTCCGTAAAATTTACGATGCCGCGGTTGCCGTCGGCCCAAAGGATAGGGAGCTTGTTGCCTGGCAGAACAAAGGATTTCATGTACCACACGTTGTAACGCAGGAAGTGTTCATAGTCGCCCCAAGAGTTTACCATCATGTTCATGGCAGGCGGAATGCCGTTTACATCGCTTCTGAAAACGGGCTTGCCGTCAACCAGCAGTTCCGTTTTCCGGACTCCATAGCGGTTGTAGGTAATTTCCATGTAATCATTGGCCCAGATTCCGAAACCCACCTTGCCCCATGCAACGAACTTACGAGTGAGGTTATGGGATGTGAAGTTGTAGTTTGTCTTGGCGGAGCTACCCATAAAGACGCCTTCGCCCGGTACGGGATAAGCCATGAAAGCGTGCCCCATAGGCTTCAACCCGTCTGTTACATGGCCGCCGATAAACTCCAGTGGGTCCATCATCTTCCAGGTGCGGGTTTCGTGTATTTCGAGATGAAGATGCGGAGCCTGTGAGCTGCCCGTGTTTCCACTGACTGCTATCAGCTGGCCTCGGGCTATCGGGATGTCAGTAGGACGGAATTTGAAATCACCACGGGCCCGCTTGCGTTCATACCGGATTTTGTTCACCATGGCCGTTATCTGGGGAGAGAACTTCTTGAGATGGCAATACACTGATGTATAACCTTCGGGATGATGAACATATACGGCGTTGCCATATCCCCCGATACCAATGGTAACATTGGAGACATAGCCGTCGCCGATGGAGAATATCGGCTTGCCTTCTACCCCGCCCGTCTTTACATCTGAGCCGCCATGGAAATGGTTGGGACGCGGCTCGCCGAAGTTGCCGGCAAGCGCAATCTCATAATGAACGGGGGAACCATACGAAATAATGGCCAACAGAAGGTTTACTAATAAATGCAATGCTGTTACGTTTAAGTTGTACTCACTTTACCAGACTCCTGCGCGGAGCAGGCAGAGACTTTCTTTCCGGGGCAGAGATTTCGGCAACCGGGGGAACCGGCCGTGCTCTTACGGAAGACGCCGGACGGCGTGCCATTCCCTCATTCCGCGTATCGGCAGAAACTGGAGCCTGCTGATTGGCTCGGGTTTCCTCTATTCTGTTCAGTGAATCCCTGCGGGCGGCCTCTTCCTTTGACTCGTGCATCCTTACCAACTGAATATTGCTGACGAACATCAGCTGCAAGGTAGACGTCGTTATGTCGGCCGACTGCCCTTTATTCAGCAAGAAGAAGCCTTTTATGTTCTTTATTCCTATACGGCCGAAGTCATTCAACCGAACGGAGTAATGGTTAGTCGAAGTCAGGCGGATGTTAGTTGACGCTACGCTGTCGTTGGAAAGTGTCATGGCCAGCACGGCAATGCCATCGCGCGCACCGTTCTGATAGATAAAGTCGGCATCGAAGTTCATCATCAACGCATCGCCCTTGTGGAAAGCCGTATCGCCTTTAATCGTGAAGCCCGACTGGTTGAACGGTGCCTTTGTAAGTAAAACCATGGAACGGGCACCGGTCCAGATATTGGCCGTATCGCCTGATGCCGACAAAACGCCATACTTGTTTAAATCGGATGCCGAGGCACCCATTGATTCGGCTTCGTCCTGCAGTCGCTCTGTCAGGCTGTTGTAAATCTTATATAATCTGTCGGTATGGCGGCTGTAGTATTGCATGGATTCGTCGAACTCCTGCTGTGTGATGCCATGCTTCTTCAACACTCCAGCAATATAAGTCTGCTGATTCGCATTCTGTACAGCTGTGGAGTTAGACATGGCAAGAGCAATGTGATAATCGTACAGCACATCTTCCAGCTCGCCTGGTTGCAGGTATTCATCAGGTACTGTCGGCTTACAGGATGTAAACACGATGGCTGATACTGCCAAGACAAGCAGCAGATGAATAAAAGCCTTTGGTTTGTTCATTTCTCCTCCGCGTCATTGCGTTGCTCTGATGTCGATTTTTTGAAACTGATTGTTTCCAGATCTTTTCGACAGAAAATAAGCAGCAATACCATACCCACACTGATACAGGCATCAGCAAAATTAAAGATAGGAGAAAAGAAGATGAAGTCCTGTCCGCCCCATATTGGCACCCAATCGGGCCAGGTAGTCACTATCAACGGAAAATAGAACATGTCTACAACCTTTCCGGTAAGGAAACCGGCGTATCCTTCGCCAAAAGGAACGACTGTGGCCACGCTGTACGGAGTGGATGCCGAAAAGGTTAAACCATAAAAAATAGAGTCGAACATATTGCCGGCAGCACCTGCCAAGACCATTGACAACAGCACAATGTAACGGGTACGGGCATGAGATTTGACCTGTTTGTGAATGTACCAGCCTATCACACATATTGCCGCGAGGCGGACAATACTCAAGAAGAGCTTGTTAACAAAGGTCATTCCGTACGCCATACCACTGTTCTCAATAAAGTCTATGTAAAACCAATCGGTTACGTGGATAGATTCACCCAAGTACATGTTGCTTTTAACGGCAATCTTGATAATCTGATCGATTATCAGGATTGCCACTATAAGGAGAACCGACAGACGTCCGTCCGACAATATTCTTATAGATTTCTTCATCTTCTACTTCTTGCGTGCATTCTTGGACGCCACGCTCAAGGTTGCATGCGGCACTGCCCGCAGACGCTCCTTGGGTATTAACTCACCCGTTATACGGTCAATGCCGTAGGTCTTGTTCTGTATTCGCAGCAGCGCAGCCTCAAGTCCTTGGATAAACTTCTGCTGACGCTGGGCCATGGTAACAAGTTCTTCCTTGGTCTGGGCATCGCTGCCCTCCTCCAAAGCCTTGTAGGTGGGCGAAGTGTCAACAACGTCGTTAGAGTTGTTATGCATCAGCTGATCCATCAGTTCTTTGTAACTGCGGCGGGCCAACACCAACTTTTCTTCTATGATAGCGCGAAACTCATCCAGCTCTTCATCGCTATAGCGTGTCTTCTTTTCCATCAATATCTATTGTGTTTAAGTAATTGATCAATCCTTGGCCACGAATATATTCAGCTTGAAATCATCAAACTCAACCTCGTTGCCATCGTTAGCTTCAACGGTAAGCGTGTCTGCAAGCGTCTGGCTCTTGATATACTCTCCGTAGGAACTGATGGCCGCATCCGTCTGTGCCTGTGGTGCTACCATTACCCGAATACGGTCGGTGATTTCAAAGCCTGCCTCCTTGCGAAGGTTCTGAATACGGTTGATAAGTTCGCGGGCCATACCTTCGTTCCTTAAATCATCGGTGAGTTCCACTTCCAAAGCCACTGTCAGGTTGCCTTCGTTACTTACAAGCCACCCGGGAATATCCTCGCTGATAATCTCAACATCGGCGGCATCAATCGTAATCGCCTGTCCTTCGAGCTCCATTGAGTAGCTGCCGGTAGTTTCCAGCAAAGCAATTTCCTCTTGGCTCAAGGCATCCATTCTGGCAGCAACAGCTTTCATCAGCTTGCCATACTTCTTGCCCATCACGCGAAAGTTGCACTTTACTTTCTTCACAAGCACACCTTGGCCTTCCACAAAGTTCAGTTCTTTGACATTGACTTCGTTCTTTATCAAGTCTTTTACAGCTTCAATGTGTTTCTTCTGTTCCTCATCGGTTGCCGGAATCATGATTTGCTGCAGCGGCTGGCGCACCTTGATGTTGACTTTCCGGCGGAGAGCCAGCGTCATGCTCGTTATCTTCTGCGCCATATCCATACGCGCCTCAAGCTCTTTGTCTATCAGATTTTCATCGGCAACGGGATAATAATCCAAATGCACACTTGCCTTCTCGCCGCCCAGGTCATGATATAACTGGTCGGCATAGAATGGTGCAAACGGAGCCAACAACTTGCTGACGGTCATCAAACATTGGTAGAGCGTATTGTAAGCCATGAGCTTATCATCGCTCATCTCTTTGCCCCAGAAGCGCTTACGGTTCAAACGTACATACCAGTTGCTGAGATCCTCGTTAACGAAGTTATCTATCAGTCGGCCAGCACGGGTGGGGTCATAGCCGTCAAGCTCACGTTCAACGTCTTTGATAAGCGAGTTGAGCTTCGACACTATCCAACGGTCAATCTCCAAAGCACCAGACATAGGAGTGGTCTCCTTGGTTGGCTCGTAGCCGTCAACATTGGCATAGAGGGCAAAGAAGCTGTATGTATTATACAAGGTGCCGAAGAATTTGCGCCGAACCTCATCCACTCCTTCCGGATCGAATTTGAGATTATCCCACGGCTCGCTGTTGGTCATCATGTAGAAGCGAACAGCATCGGCACCATATTTATCTATCATCTCAAACGGATTGACCACATTGCCCACGTGCTTGCTCATTTTATTGCCCTTGGCATCAAGCACAAGCCCCGAAGAAATCACATTCTTAAAGGCTACCGAGTCAAATACCATGGTGGCAATGGCGTGGAGTGTGAAGAACCAGCCACGCGTCTGGTCTACTCCCTCGTTGATGAAGTCGGCCGGGAAGAATGCAGGAGGAACCGGGGTGCCCTCATACGAACTGTGAACCAGCTCATCGCGGTATGCGGCTTCGCTCTTACCCGTAGCCTTCAATGCCTCGGCATTGATTTCGCCTTCAAACGGATAATGGAGCTGCGCATAAGGCATAGAGCCCGAATCGAACCACACGTCAATCAAATCTGCTTCCCTGTACATTGGCTTACCTTCGTCATTAACCAGTACGATATAATCTATATACGGGCGATGGAGGTCTATCTTGTCATAGTTCTCTTTGGAATAATCTCCTATCACGAAACCGGCATCCTTCAGCGGATTGTTATTCATGACACCTGCCGACACGGCTTTCTCTATCTCCTGATAGAGTTCCTCTACGCTGCCTATACATTTCTCATTACGATTGTCGTCGCGCCAGATGGGGAGTGGTGTCCCCCAGAAACGGGAACGGGAAAGGTTCCAGTCGTTGAGGTTCTCGAGCCAGTTGCCGAAACGGCCTGTTCCTGTCGACTCGGGTTGCCAGTTGATGGTCTTGTTAAGCTCAACCATGCGCTCCTTGCAGGCTGTATCCTTGATGAACCAGCTGTCGAGCGGATAATAGAGAATAGGCTTGTCGGTACGCCAGCAATGCGGATAGTTGTGCACATGCTTCTCTATGCGGAATGCCGTGCCCTCCTGCTTCATCTCCATGCACAGCACGATGTTCAGGTCTTCTGCCTTGTCGGAGGCTTTCTTGTCCCAGACACCGTTCTGGTTAAATTCGGGCGCATAAGCATTTTTCACGTAATCGCCGGCATGATGACCATAAGATTTCGCATCTACGCTCTTTTCAAGGAAGTTGCTGTCCAGCTCGTCCATCACATAGTACTTGCCCTGCAAGTCTACCATGGGGCGGGTTTCGCCCTTCTTTGATATCAGATAAAGACCAGGAACGTTGGCATCCTTGGCTACTTTGGCATCATCGGCACCAAACGTAGGGGCAATATGCACAATGCCCGTACCGTCTTCGGTCGTTACATAGTCGCCTGCAATGACGCGGAAAGCCTCCTCGCTCATTTCGACAAACGAGTCGCGGCCGTCTTCACCCACAAAAACCTTGTCGGGATGCTGTGCTGCATAGTCGTTCACAAACCCGGGAGCGTACTCGCCCGTTTTCTCTGTAGGCTTAACCCAGGGCATGAGCTGCCGGTAGTGGAGGCCTACGAGGTCGGTCCCCTTGTAATGTCCTACAATCTTATAAGGAACATATTTGTCGCCATGCTGGTACTCGGGCAGTTCTCCCCCGTCAGTTATTTCGCCTTCGGGTTTCAGATATGCGTTTACGCGAGCCTCTGCCATGATGATGGTAATGGGCTCTGCATCGTAGCCGTTATAAGTCTGTACGGCTACATAGTCAATCTTTGGCCCCACGCACAGCGCCACGTTAGAGGGCAAAGTCCAAGGCGTCGTGGTCCATGCCACAAAATAGGGCTTGCCCCATTGCATCCACTCTGCCTTTGGGTCGGTTATCAGGAACTGCGCCGTAACGGTAGTATCCTTTACGTCGCGATAACATCCGGGCTGGTTCAGCTCATGACTCGACAAGCCCGTACCTGCTGCCGGCGAGTAAGGCTGGATGGTATAGCCTTTGTAGAGCAGCCCCTTGTTGTAAATCTGCTTGAGCAGCCACCAGATTGTTTCTATGTACTTGTTGTCGTAAGTGATGTAGGGATTGTCCAAATCGACGAAATAGCCCATCTCTTCTGTCAGCTGGCGCCATTCCTGCGTGTACATCATTACGTTCTCCCTGCACTTGCGGTTGTAGTCCTCAACCGAGATATACTTCTCTGATGCTTTGTTGTCTATATCCTTTTTGGTGATACCAAGCTCTTTCTCTACGCTCAGTTCAACGGGAAGTCCATGGGTATCCCAGCCAGCTTTACGCTTTACCTGGAAGCCCTTCATGGTTTTATATCGGTTGAATGTATCCTTGATGCTGCGGGCCAGAACGTGGTGAATGCCCGGATGGCCATTGGCAGAGGGAGGTCCTTCGAAGAATATATACTGCGGATTTCCCTCTCGCTCGTCAATGCTACGATGGAAAACGCCGTTCTTCTCCCACTCTGCTAATACTTCTTTGTTTGTTTCGGTCAGGTTCAAACCATTGTGTTCGGCAAATTTCTTAGCCTTCATAATTCGTTTATCTTATTTCTATATGGTTACATAATTCAATGCAGGCATCCCCACTCATCAGACCCGTTTCGCTTGGCAGCATTGCAGGCAGCCTGAAAGGCAGGGAAACCACCTCTTTATTATAGCGTGCAAAGATACTAAAAAAGTCTAAACTCAACAAATAATATACGTTTTTTTAAGATATGGGCAGCCGGGCCGGACAAAAGCCTTTACAGGCTTGTATTTCCGAACAAAACAACCCGCGCTGCAACATCTTGCTCCGGAGCCCGCCAACTATTGCTTGTCTTCTATTTCCTCTTGGGCCTCATCCTCCACATCGGGCAGTTTCCGCTTGCGTTTGGGGTTCTGTTGAGCGCCGTACTTGATGAGTTTGTTGGCTGCCGTGATGATACTCTTGCCGTTTGAGGCAGTCGAATGCTTCATGTCTTCGAAGGCATCGGTGGTTTTGCGAAGTTGCTCATCCACATTCAGAAACCGCTCATAAAACACCTGAACGCGGTCTACTATCATGTTGGCCGCATCGATAATGTTCTGCTGGTTCTCCACCTGGCGCACCTGCTTCCACGTCAGCGCCAGCACCCGCAGCATCATGTACAGGTTCTGACTGCCCGATATGACGACTCCTTCCTGGTAAGCGTCCTTCCACAGGCGTGGGTCATTGCTCAAGGCCAGCTGCAAGGCACTCTCCGGATACACGTACATAAACACGAAATCGAGTTTCTGATGCCCGTCGCGTATATAGTTGCTGTAATTCTTCCGGGCCAATTCCTTCACGTGGCTGCGCACAGATGCAATGTGGCGTTTTAAGGCCTGTTCACGCTGTTCGTCGGTATCGGCGTTGTAATAGTCGGCATAGGCCGTGAGCGAAACCTTGGAGTCGATAACCACATCACGGTTATCGGGGAAGTGAAGCACCACGTCAGGTATCATGGCCTTGCCCCTCTCCTCTTCGCGAACGATGTTTTCCTGATTGTCCTTCAGCGTAACCTGCTCCTCAAACTGTACGCCTTCTTCCAGCCCCATAGCCAAGAGCTTCTCTCGGAGATTGAATTCACCGAAGCTGCCTTGCGTCTTGTTCTCGCCCGTCAGGGCCTTGGCCAGCTTGTCAGCTCGTTCGCCAACCTCCTGTGCCTGCCGCAGGTTTTCCTTGATAGAGGCATCCAGGCGCTCCATGGTCGTGGTTTGCTGGCGGTCGCTTTTCTCAACGGCTTCCTTCATTTGCTTTAAGTTCTCGTGCAAAGGGTTCAAAATAGCCGACAACTGCTCGCGATTAGTGGCCGACAATTCATCCGAACGCTGTTTCAGAATTTCTTCCGACGAGGTTTTTATCTGCTCCTTGATAAGGGCCGATTGCTGCAGCATCTGCTCCCGGTGCTGCTCTTTGATGGCGGCAAGCTGCTTTTCGTAACTATCCTTCATCTCTGCCAGCTGTTTTTCCCGCAGCGTCTCGGCCTTGGCCAGCTGCTGCTCGTAGTCGTTTTTCAGCTCGTGCTGCGCATCAGCTGCCTGCCCGCGAGCATTCAGCAAATCCTGCGCAGCCTTGTCTCTTGTCTCTTTCAACTGCTCCTGCAGTCCGTCCAATTTACTTTGCAGCACATCGCGCTGGGCGGCAACGCTCCCTACCTGCTCGCCACTCTTGCTGCGGGCGAGCAGATAACCAATAACGATGCCTGCCACCAATGCTATAACGGCCAATACAATTTCCATCGGTGTAAGTTTTTAAAATTATGCAAATATAGAAATAATCCGTGGATTGAGCAAACCAATTAGTGAAACATTTCTTCTTCCCAGAAGCTTTTCCCGATTAGGAAAATTGACAAATCCGGCACTTCCCAATAATATAACAGACAGATAAATACAAATATATAAAATACATTAAACCAAATATTTAAACACTAATATTGAAGTATTAGTTTAAAATAAATGAAAGTAAGGGCTTCTGAAGGTATGTACGGTGAGTGACATACAGATGCTTCGGCAATTCCATCAGTATTCTTCGGGAACTTTCGACAAGTGTCGCACGATTGTGTGACAAGTGTCGAATTCATGTGCGACACTTGTCGAAAGTTCCCGAAGGATATCTTTTGCGCCTCGGAGCAATGTGTTCCGGTACCCGCATGGACTGCCTTTTTACCCGAACCTGCACCTGCGGCACACCACACCAGGCGGACTCAGCTGACTGTTTCTTTACAAAACTGATGCGTATCAGCACGCAAACATGATGGCAGATTTATCGGAAACTACCGCTCCTACGGCCCTGTCAAACAGGCGGTGATGACGGCACGGGGTCCCGGTGGCTGCGTTTTAAGTATTTTTATAACAAAATAATCGCCCGCAATGACACAACTTTGCAATATTTTTTGTAACTTTGCAGAGTTTTACGGCTGCGTTTCATTTAAGCAACTGATTATCAGGAAATTAGAAAGTTAAGGTAGATAAGATGAGACAATTAAAAATCCAAAAAAGTATTACCAACCGTTCGAGCGAGGCGCTGGACAAGTACCTCGTGGAAATTGGACGTGCTCCGCTCATTTCGATTGATGAAGAGATAGAATTAGCTCAAAAGATCAAGAAAGGCGGTCCGGAGGGTGAACGGGCCAAGGACAAGCTCGTTACGGCCAATCTGCGTTTCGTCGTATCTGTAGCCAAACAATACCAACACCAAGGACTCACGCTTACAGACTTGATAGACGAAGGAAACATAGGCTTGATAAAGGCTGCGCAGAAGTTTGACGAGACGCGCGGCTTCAAGTTCATCTCGTATGCAGTGTGGTGGATTCGCCAGAGTATTCTCCAAGCAATAGCAGAGCAGAGCCGCATTGTGCGCCTGCCGCTGAACCAGGTTGGCTCGCTGAACAAAATCAACCACGAGATTAACAAGTTCGAACAGGAAAACCAAAGACATCCGTCGGTATCCGAACTGTCGGACGCCACGAATATAGACGAGGAGAAAATAGGCCAAAGCCTCATGGCCGACGGCCACCACGTGAGCATCGACGCCCCCTTCCAGGACGGCGAGGACAACTGTATGCTCGACGTGATGCCCAGCGGCGACGACAGCAGAACCGACCGCCAGGTAGACCATGAGAGCATGGCGCTGGAACTGAACCAGGTGCTCAACAAGGTACTCAAGGACCGCGAGATAACCATTATACGCGAGTGCTTCGGCATAGGCTGCCACGAGAAAGGCCTCGAAGAGATAGGCGACCAGCTGGGACTGACACGTGAACGCGTGCGCCAGATACGCGAAAAGAGCATTGCCAAGCTGAGAGACAGCGGCAATGCCAAGATTCTCATGAAGTATCTGGGCTAACCCCACTCCGCTAACAGCAGGAAACAAAACCTCACGAATGAACTTTCGTGAGGTTTTTTCGTGCTAAATCCTGCCGCTTTGTTTACCAAAGCGGAATATATTTGCTATCTTTGCAGCTATGAAAAGCGTGAAATACATAACGGAATGCCTTCTTTTCATGCTCGCCACACTGAAATGCACGGCCGCAAATGATGTCAGACCCGACAGCATGATGCTTGCGCGCATCTGGAACTACAGGCATACCATAGACACCACACGCCTTGATTCGGCAGCTACCTACGCCTATACCAAATTCTTCATCGACGTAAAAAGGCGCAATCTGTTTCTGCTGCCCGTGCCCACGATGTACCGAATTGCCCACGGGCCTCGCAGGAAATACGTGGGCGAGTTGTTCAGCAAAGTCACCATGAAAGGGCTGGACAAACCCGAGACGCACACCATGGTGGTGCTGACAACGGTTCCGCACCACAAGAAGACGATGCCCACCATGCTGAAATACCTGACGCCCAACATCTATCAGGAAACCATCATCGAGGACTATCTGCTGTCGCCATTCAACCGTATCAACAGCCCTTACTACAAATACTCGGTACTTTTCATGCTCAACGGCACGGCAGAAGTAGGCTTCTCGCCCCGGTTTGACAACACGCAGCTGGTTTCGGGCTCTGCCGTAGTTGACTACGAGACGGGGCGCATCATCAGTGGACATCTGGAAGGAGAATACGACATGGTGAAGTTTCACCTCTCTTTTACGATGGGAACAGACGGCCAGCTCTCGCTGCTCCCCACCAGCTGCCGCCTGAGGTCGCAGTTCGACTTCGTTGGAAACAAGATTACCGCCAGTTACGATGCCTATTACCGGTTGCCGTCGACTATCAACGACTCCATACGCAACCTCGAGGACCTGCGCACCATGGCACAAGTCCGCCCCAAGCCGCTGAACCGCGACGAAGCCGCACTCTATCAGGAATATTACCGCCCCATCGTTACCAAGGACACAACCATCATGAACGCCAAGAAGGAAAGCTGGACCAAACGCGTGATGTGGGACATGATAGGCGACCGGCTGCTTAACAAGATACAAACCAACTACGGCCCCAACAACCAGGGATTGTTCCGTATCAATCCGCTTTTCAACCCCCTCTACATGGGATATAGCAAACGGCGCGGCTTTTATTACAAGTTCGACGTGCGGAGTTCGTATAACTTCAATGACAACACCCAGCTCTACGCCCGCTTCAAATCAGGCTATTCGTTCAAGCAGAAGCAGTTCTATTATAGGTTTCCTATAGAATTTTACTATAACAAAAAGCGCGGAGCCTTTCTGAAAGTTGAAATCAGTAACGGCAACTGGATTAGCAATGGAGAAATCCAACAAAAGGCAATGGACATACTGGGAGACTCGTTGCAGCCGGGAGAAAAGAGCGGTTACTTCAAGGACTTCAGCGTAACAGTGGTTAATAACTTCAACATCTCGGACAAGTTCGGCTTCGAATTCGGCCTGATAGCGCACCGTCGCTCGGCCGTAGACAAGCACTTCTACCGGGCTGCTGGCCTGAACTCGTCGTACATCTCGGTTGCTCCTTATCTGGAACTGCAGTACAGGCCGCTCGGCTGGAACGGCCCGGTAATAGCGGCAGACTATGAGAGAAGCATCAAGGGATTGTTCGGAAGCACCATGGCTTACGAGCGTTGGGAATTCGACGGACAGTATATACACAACCTGAACCGCCTCCGTTTCCTCTCTTTCAGACTGGGTGCAGGCTTCTACACCATGAAATCTAATGCCACGTACTTTCTTGATTACTCCAATTTCAGGGAGAACAACATCCCCGGAGGATGGAATGATGACTGGAGCGGGGAATTTGAATTGCTGAAACACGACTGGTACAACTCTTCACGTTACTACGTGAGGGCCAACGTTACCTACGAAACTCCCTTGCTGTTCACTACCCGGATACCGCTGGTTGGTCATTTCGTAGAAAAAGAACGGATATATGCCAGCACCTTGTTCGTAACTCATCTGCACCCTTATACGGAGCTGGGATACGGCTTCACCACCCGTTGGTTCTCCACAGGACTGTTCTTGGCCAACCGCAACTTCAAATACGAAGGCTTCGGAATCAAGTTCGGCTTCGAGCTGTTCAGGCATTGGTAGGGCTGCCGACCATACAGGCATCAGTAATAATAGCAACAATTTATCGCATCATAACATGACATCAACACACAGCAATGACAAACCGCTGACCGTTTACAAAGCCAGTGCCGGCAGCGGAAAGACCTTTACGCTGACATTGCAATACATCAAGCTGCTGATACAGAACCCGCAACATTATCGCTCCATACTTGCCGTAACCTTCACCAACAAGGCTACGGAAGAAATGAAACACCGCATACTGAGCAAACTGTACGGCATAGCACACCAGCTGCCGGATGCTGCCGACTACATGGACAGAATAGTCAAGGACTTGAACCTCAGCCAGCAAGCAGTTTCCAAGAACGCAGCAGAAGCCATGAGCCTGCTCATCCACCACTACAACTACTTCAAGGTAGAAACCATCGATGCCTTCTTCCAGCAGGTACTGCGCAACATCGCACGGGAACTTGACTTGAACGCAAAGCTCAAAGTCAGCCTGAACGACAACCAGATAGAAGAGAAGGCCGTAGATGAAATCATTGAGAACCTGAGAAAAGGCAGTCAGGAACTCGACTGGATTATCGAATACATCCGCGGCAATATTGACGAGGAAAAGCAGTGGAATGTGATTGCCGACATCAAGACTTTCGGCAGGAACATCTTTAAGGATTACTACAAGGAACACAGCAAGGAAATAGACAGAATAGCAGAAGATGCCAATGCGTTCTCAACTTTCAGTCGGAAGATGCAGCGACTGATGACTGATGCCAGGAACAACCTCATTGCCATCGGAACTGATTTCTTCAGTCGCATCGCCGAACACGGCTACAGTGAGAGCACATTTGCCAGCAACGCATGCGGTTTCTATGCCCGTCTGCGCGATTTCAAGAAAGAGATATTCGATGACGACAAGGCTTTGGGCGCTACCGGACGGCAACTGCTGGACAATCCGGAGAAATGGTTACGGGCTGCAGACAGGAAGAAGAACCCGGATGCCGACCTTCTCCGGTTTGCAGAAGAGCTCACACTGCAGCTTAACAAGGACAACGAAAAGCGCCGGGAACTCGTCAGGCAGTATTATTCGGCCATGCTCACAAAGGCCCACCTCAACCAGTTGAGGCTGCTGCACTCTATCGAGAAGATGGTAGAAGAGCTGAACCGCCTTGCCAACAGGTTCCAGCTAAGCAACACGCAAAGTCTGCTGAACCAGCTCATCGACAAGGACGACTCTCCTTTTATCTATGAAAAGATTGGCGGAAGGCTGCGCTTCATCATGATTGATGAGTTTCAGGACACGGGCAGAATGCAGTGGGAAAACTTCAAGGTGCTGCTCAAAGAATGTATCAGCAGGATTGAGAACATCGGCAGCATCATCGTGGGAGATGTCAAGCAGAGCATCTACAGATGGAGAGACGGCGACTGGAAGCTCCTGAACGACATTGATACGGCCGGCGATTTCTTTACCGAACAGCTGGATATCAAACCGCTGCAGACCAATTACCGTTCATCGGACAATATCATACAGTTTAACAACGCTTTCTTTGAAGCAGCCAGACAATCGGCCTACGACAATGCCGCTTCCGACCCGAAGGGCTATGCGGAGCTGGCAAAAGCCTATGCCGACGTTGAGCAACTAATCCCGGCACAGAAACAAAAGCTGAACCGCGGGTTGGTAGAAGTCCGGCTTCTGTCTCAAGAAACGTATGAAGAACAAACGTTATCGCTGGTAGAAGAAACTGTCAGAATGCTTCTCGAGCAGGGAGCAAGGCAAAAAGACATCGCCATTCTGGCCCGCAAGAACGATGCCATACAGCTCACTGCCGCCTATCTTGCCGAGCATTTGAGAGACCTTCACGTCAACATCGTGTCCGACGAAGCCTTTCGCCTGGACGCGTCCGTGGCCGTCTGCATGCTCGTAAACGTCTTTCGCGTCATGGCAAACGAAGACGAGGCCCTCCTGAAAGCAAACCTTGCCAAAGACTACCAGGTCTATGTGAAACACAATGAGCATGTAGATGAAGACCTGCTGAGCCATGCCCGGAAGGAGAGTGGCCGCAATGCGAACGACCAGCCGATATACTCCGACAGCTTCGACGAGCTCTTGCCGAATGACTTCCGCCACGAAGACAGGCTCAAACTGCAGTCTTTGTCTGTCTACGACCTGTCCGAAGAACTTATCCGACGGTTTCAGCTGAATTCCATTAACGGGCAGTCGGCCTATCTCTGCGTGTTCCTGGACAAGCTCAACGAATACCTGACAGACAACACAGCCAACCTGAATGACGTTATCCGGGAATACGATGAGAACATCTGCAAGGTCAGTATTCAGGTCGACAATGCAGATGGCATTCGCATGCTCACCATCCACAAGAGCAAGGGACTGGAGTTCCCGCATGTCATCATTCCCTTCTGCGACTGGGCGTTGGAGCGCGACAGCAACACCATCTGGTGCTCTCCCACCGAGCAACCGTACTGTGACATGCCGTTGATACCGGTCGATTATCAGGCCAACCGGATGCAGCAATCAATCTACAGGAATGACTATTACGAGGAACACCTGCAGAACATTGTCGACAATCTCAACCTGCTGTACGTGGCGTTTACCCGGGCAGGGAACAATCTTTTCGTTTACGGCAAGGCCGACCCAGGCCAAAAAGGCAGGGAGAACCGCTCCGAACTCATTGCAAAGTGTCTGGACAGCATGGCAAACGAGAAGCAAATGGGACAACTGGAAGCAACTGAAAAAGGCGAAAAGGCCTACCGCTACGGCCGGCTTTACATCGAAGAGCCCGACAGGAACATAGCCACTGCGAGCCTGAATGTATTCAACCAGAGCAGCACCCAGGAGTCCTTGCAGCTGGAACTCTTCGATAACCACGTGCAGTTCAGGCAAAGCAACCAGAGCCGAGATTTCCTCATGCCCGAAGACGAAACAAAACGCAGCCAGTACATCGAAATGGGCAACATCCTGCATCAGCTCTTCTCAAACATCCAGACCTTAGAGGATATCGAGCCACAACTAAACAAGATGGAAGCCGACGGCATTCTCTACGACCGCGAACTCACACCGGCAAAGCTGAAGGAGGTCCTGCAGGAGAGTTTCCGCTCACCTGTTGTACGCGAGTGGTTCTCGCCCAAATGGACGTTGTACAACGAGTGCAACATCCTTTCCGTTGACCCTCAGACCCACGAAGTGGTCAAGCACCGCCCCGACCGCATAATGACTGATGGCCGGCAGATGATAGTCGTAGATTTCAAATTCGGCAACAGGCACCGCGAATACGAGTCGCAGGTAAGGCAGTACATGACGCTTCTCACCGCCATGGGGCATGAGCATGTTCAAGGGTTCCTGTGGTTTGTCAGATTAAACGAAGTCGTTGAAGTAAAACTTTAATAGCAGCAAGCATGAAATCATTCTTAGAATACGTAGCTACCGATATATACCAGCAGTTCAACGGCAACCTCCAGCGGGTTGCGGTGGTATTTCCCAACAAGCGTGCCGCCATTTTCATGGACGAGTATCTGGCACTACAAACCCGCCAGCCGCTCTGGAGTTCGGCTTATACCACCATCAGCGACCTCTTCCGCAGTCACTCTTCGCTCACCGTGGGCGATCATCTCATACTTATCAGCTTGCTCTACCAGGTGTTCTACAAGCATACCCGGGAAGCCCGCATGCAAGAGGGCATGACCGACGAAAGCCTCGACAAGTTCTGGGGATGGGGCGAGTTGCTCCTGTCCGATTTTGACGACATTGACAAGAACCTTGCTCCTGCAGCCAGCGTTTTCAGGGAGTTAAAGGACTACCACGCCCTTGATGGCGACCCCACTCTCAGCGAGCAGCAGAAAGAGAGCCTCAACAAGATATTCTCCGAGTACCGGAGAGAGAACCACGACACGGCCCTGCAACGCAGGTTCGAGCGGCTGTGGTCGCACCTGTACGATATTTATGCCGACTATCAAACCGTCTTGCGCAGTCACGGCACGGCCTATGAGGGCATGCTCTACCGCGACGTCATTGGCCAGGCCGACCTCAACTTCGAGTATGACGCCTATCTGTTCGTGGGTTTCAACATGATGCAATGCGTTGAACGCGAGCTCTGCAAGAAGATTGAAGCGGCCGGCAAGCAGGTACGCTACTACTGGGACTACGACCATTATTATCTTGACAACCCCATTAACGAAGCCGGCCACTACATACGCCAGTACCTGCCGCACCTGAAAAACGCGCTGCCTGACAACGATACCGACATCTACGACAATTTCCGCAAGCCTAAGGATATAACCTACATCAGCGTGCAGACGGCCAACATCCAGGCCCGCTACATCAGCCGGTGGCTACGGGAGAACAACCGGATAAAGGACGGCAGGCGCACTGCCATCGTGCTGGCCGACGAAAGCCTGCTGCCTACGGTCATCCACAGCCTGCCCGACGAGGTCGACAAAGTGAACATCACCACGGGCTTCCCGCTCTCGCAAACGCCCGTGGCCTCACTGGTAAGCCTGCTCTTCAAGCTGCAGACGGAGGGCAATCCGGGGCATGGAGACATCTTCCGCCTGCGCAATGTGAACGATGTGCTGCGCCATCCGCTGGCCCGATACATCTCACCCGGTGTGCTGAACTTACGCAAGAAACTGATTACGCGCCGCAACAACCACCTTCGGCGCAACCTCCTGCAGGCAGGCGACGACGGGCGCAAGCTGCTCTTCAGTGCCATTTTCGATGGTGCCGAAGGCAATGGAAACCTCCAGCTCATTGACTGGATGCAGGAGATAGTGAAGTACATAGGCGCGCAGGCCTTGGCAGAAGCGGAGCAAAACGGCGAAAACGAAAACCCGCTGCTGCAGGAGTCGGTATTCCGAATGTACACGCTGCTTAACCGCATGCGTACACTCATCGAACAAGGATATCTGGAGGTAGAGACATCCACCCTGCAGAAACTGCTCACACAGCTCATCGCCGGCACCACCATCCCGTTCCATGGCGAGCCTGCCATAGGTGTTCAGATTATGGGAGTGCTCGAAACCCGCAACCTTGACTTTGACCATGTGCTGGTTCTCTCGTGCAATGAGGGAAACATGCCCCGCGACGTCAACGACTCCTCCTTTATCCCCTATTCCATCCGCAAGGCCTATGAACTCACCACGATAGACAACAAGGTGGCCATTTACGCCTACTACTTCAACCGCCTCCTGCAACGGGCCGGCGACATCACCCTGATGTACAACTCCTCTACCGAGGGCACCCACACGGGAGAAATGAGCCGCTTCATGCTCCAGCTCATGGTAGAAAGCAACCACCCCATCCGTCGGGTTGCCCTGCAGGCAGAGCATGGCAGCGTGGAGCAGCAACTGCGCAGCGAGATTGCCAAGTCGCAAACCGTGCTCCAAATACTCAATGACATGAGCTACCTGTCGCCCTCGGCCGTGAACGACTACCTGCGCTGCCCCACCAAGTTCTACTATCACTACGTGGTCAAGCTGCAGGAACCCGACAACGAGGACAGCGAGATAGACAACATTCTCTTTGGAACCATCTTCCACGAGGTTTGCCAGAAGATTTACGAAGGCTACATAGGCCAAACCGTAGACAGCCGGATAATAGACAACATCCTGAAATCCAAGGACGTCATTCCACGCCTGGTTGATGAGGCTATAGCCCGTAACCTCTTCAACATCAGCGGCAGCATGCCCCGCAACGGCATCGAGCTCAACGGCCTCCAGCTCATAAACCGGCAGGTGATAATGGACTTCGTGCGGCGCCAGCTGAACATTGACAAGGCCGTACCCTTCCGTATCGTAGCCCTGGAGGAGAAAATCATCGGCCAGATAGCTATCGACGGAGGCAGAAACTTGCAGATAGGCGGCATCGTAGACCGCCTTGACGAAATTGACGGATACCTCCGCGTAGCCGACTACAAGACCGGAAAGGCACCCACCGGCTGCCCGGCAGACGTGGCAGACGTCTTTACCTTCAACAAGCGCAAGCACACCGACTACTACCTGCAGACGCTGTTCTACTGCTCGCTCATAAGGCACAACGAGACCTACAACCCGCAGCACCTCAAGGTGAGCCCGTCTCTGCTCTTCGTGCAGAAGAAGGCCGCCCACCCTGCCGACTACATGCTCCGCTTCAACAAGGACCGCAAGAGCACCCCAATAGAGGACATTGCCGATTACGAAGACGAATTCCGCGAAAACCTGACGCGTGTCCTGACCGAGATATTCAACCCCGACGTGCCCTTTACCCTTACCTCCGACGCTGATTCGTGCCAGTATTGTCCGTACCGGAACCTGTGCAACAGATAAAAGTAACAAAAAGTTTTGGCAGTTCGTAAAAAAAGAGTTACTTTTGCACCAGCTAAAGGAAGAATGGCAGAGTGACCGAATGCGCTGGACTCGAAATCCGGTATACCCTTTCCGGGTATCGGGGGTTTGAATCCCTCTTCTTCCGCACAAGGTTTCCGGTTGCCCGCTCGGCAGGCAACGGTTCACTTCTTTACAAAAACCAAATCGCTGCCGGTTCAACGCCAGGCAGCGATTTTCTTTTTACCGTCAGCCACAGGCGTCTCCCCCATCTTTAGCATTCAACGCATCTGCTCCTATCCTTTAAGCCTCCCGAATGTGTGATTTGGGGGTGCTGAACGGCACCTTCATGAACTTTCGACACTTGTCGTACGATTGTGCGACACTTGTCAAATTCATGTGCGACACTTGTCGAAAGTTCATGAAGCATACCTTTTACAACTCCGCACGCGGTTTTTCAGGCCCGGAAGCCGCACGAAACATCACCTTTCCGCCACGCACGGCAACCAAGCCTTACTGTAAAGCGGCCAATACGCAAAACTACAGGGATTTATTGCCCCACGGACTTTGCCAGTTCGTTGTTTTTTGCTAATTTTGCGGGCATTATCATCAAATAATGTAATGAAAGCATTGAAAGAACGCATTCTCAAGGACGGCAGGTGCTATCCCGGGGGCATCTTGAAGGTTGACAAGTTCATCAACCACCAGATGGATCCACAGTTGTTGAAGCAAATCGCCATTGAATTCATACGCAGATATGCCTCGACAGAAATCAACAAGATACTTACCATCGAGGCCTCGGGCATTGCACCGGCCATTGTCATGGGCTTGCTGCTCGACCTGCCGGTGGTGTTTGCCAAGAAGAAACAGCCCTCGACGATGGAGAACATGCTCTCTACGACCGTATTCAGCTTCACCAAGCAGCGCGAATACCATGTGGTGATATCGCAGGACTACCTGAACAAGGACGACAAGGTGCTCTTCATAGACGATTTTCTGGCCTACGGCAATGCCGCCAAGGGCATTATAGACCTGTGCAAGCAGGCCGGCTGCGAGCTTGTGGGCATGGGTTTCATCATAGAGAAGGCCTTCCAGAACGGGCGAAAGGTAATAGAAGAGGCGGGCGTGAGGTGCGAGAGCCTGGCCATTATCGAGTCACTGGACAACTGCGAAATCAAAATCAGATAGCGGGCTTACGGCCGTGCACCTGCAGCCGGGCAAACAACAACTATGAATAAAGAACTCATTTACGGCCTGAATGACAGGCCGCCACTGCGCGAGACCATTTTCGCCGCGCTCCAGCATCTGCTGGCCATCTTTGTAGCCATCATCACCCCGCCGCTCATTATATCGAGTGCACTGGGCTTCGACATCCGGACCACGGGCTTCCTGGTATCCATGTCGCTGTTCGTATCGGGCTTAGCCACCTTCATCCAGTGCCGCCGCATTGGCCCTGTAGGCACCGGACTGCTGTGCATTCAGGGAACCAGCTTCTCGTTCATCGGCCCCATCATCGGTGCCGGAACTTTAGGGATGATAGGCGGCAAGCTGAATGTGGAAATGGCGCTGAGCTACATCTTCGGGGCGTGTATGCTGGCCTCGGTGGTAGAGATGCTGATATCGAGAGCACTGAAATATACCAAGAAGATTATTACTCCGCTCGTTTCGGGCATTGTGGTCACGCTCATTGGCATGAGCCTCATCAAGGCCGGCATCAACTCCTGCGGTGGCGGAGCGGCTGCACAGGCCAATGGCACCTTCGGAAGTTTCATGAACTTGGGCCTTGCGGCACTGGTGCTGGTAAGCATCATCTTCTTTAACCGCAGCTCGAACCGCTTTCTGCGCATGAGTTCCATTGTGCTGGGACTGGTCATAGGCAGCACTGTTGCCTATGCGTGCGGCATGATTGACTTCGCCCAGGTAAAGAGCTACGCCGGCATCAACGTACCCGTACCGTTCAGGTACGGCATCAGGTTCGACGTTTCGGCCATCATTTCCTTGGGTCTCATCTACCTTATCACAGCCATAGAAGCCTACGGCGACATCACTGCCAACTCGCTTATATCGGGCGAACCCGTTGAAGGGCCCGTCTTCATGAAGCGTGCCTCGGGCGGCATCCTGGCCGACGGCTTCAACTCCTGCTTGGCAGCAGTCTTCAATTCCTTCCCCAATTCCATCTTTGCCCAGAACAACGGCATGATACAACTCACGGGAGTGGCATCGCGCTACGTGGGCTACTACATTGCCGGTGCCCTGCTGTTGCTGGGACTGTTTCCTGCCGTGGGGCTGGTGTTCTCTCTCATTCCCGACGCCGTTCTGGGTGGTGCAACGCTGCTCATGTTCGGTACGGTGGCCGCGGCGGGCATCAGAATCATCGCCAGCCAGAACATTAACCGCAAGGCCATACTCGTAATGGCGCTGAGCTTTGCCATGGGCTTGAGCGTTGAGATGGTTCCGGGCATACTGGACCAGATGCCGGAAACCGTCAGGAACATCTTCTCGAGCGGCATAACGACGGGCGGACTGACGGCCATCATTGCCAACGCAGCCATCAGAATTAAAGAAACGGAATAAGCCCAAACGGCATATCATGCAAACAGCGGAGGCCGGCATTGCTGCTGGCTTCCGCTGTTTGCTTAGCTGAACCGCCGTAATGGTTACGGCAGAGCCTTCAGCCGTTTGTAAAAATCGGCCAAAGCAGCCCTTGGAACGCCGAGCGACAATAGGCGTTCAAGGTCGGTGCGCGCTTCTTCACGACGGCCCAACAAGAGGCGGATGTCGGCCCGGCTAACCAGAAAGTCAACCTCGTCGGGATTGCGCTGCAAGGCCTCGGTATAGTCATACTCGGCCAGTTCCAACATACACCTGCCCTTCTCCATCCCTGCCCTTGCTGCATAAGCAATGGCACTGTCGGGATATTGGTCAATCAGGCTGTTTATCTGGTCGTAAGCCTCGGTGTAATGCTTGTCCTTCTCATTGAGAAGCGCCAGCCCCAACTGTGCCTCGAAGTTGCCCGGAACCACCAGCAACAGGTTTTCGTAATCCAACCGGGCAAAGTTGAAACGGTTGAGTTTCTCGTTCACATAAGCGCGATAATATAGCCCGGCAATGTTGGCAGGCTGCTTGGCCAGCACATAGTCGTATTCGTCTTTGGCATAGCTCCACTGCTCCAGCTGGATATTCCACGCGGCTTTCTTGAGCCGCAGGTCGATGGAATCAGGATGATAGGCCAGTATCTCGCTGGCACGCGACAGCGAATCGCGCAACTCCTGATGGCTCTGTGCCGATAATGACGTTGCAACTGAGAGAGAAGCTGCAACAAGGAATGATGTCAATAACCTCATGCTACATGATTTTGAGTACAAAGATAAACAAAAAGGCAGGACCCACATGTCATGAGCCCTGCCTCTTATAGTTTTTAATCTTTAATTGTCAACCTTTAATATAATCAACAATCCACTGGCCTACTTCGCTTGTGCCGTAATGCTTTCCGCCTTCGACCTGTATCTCTGGAGTACGGACATTGGCATCAAGGCTGGCTGTAACGGCATCGCGTATGCACTTGCCTTCGGCCTTCAGGCCAAAGTGCTCCAGCAACATGGCAGCTGAAAGTATCTGTGCTATGGGGTTAGCCAAATTCTTGCCTGCGGCCTGCGGCCATGAACCATGAACGGGCTCAAAGAGCGGCGTGTGCTCGCCCAAGGAAGAAGAAGGCTGCAAACCCATGCTGCCTGTTATGCAACTCGTTTCGTCGGTAAGGATGTCGCCAAAGGTATTCTCGGTTACAATCACGTCAAAGAAACGCGGTTCCGTCAGCACCCGCATGGCTGCATTGTCTATAAACATATAGTCGGTGGTAACGTCAGGATACTGAGGTTCCATCTCTTTGGCTATCTGTCGCCACAGGCGGGAGCTGGCAAGCACATTGGCTTTGTCTACAACCGTGAGATGATGACGGCGGCTACGTGCACACTCAAAGCCCACTTTCAGGATACGCTCAATCTCGGGGCGGGTGTAGATATCAGTATCGTAGGCCTTGTCGTTGTCCTGATACTTCTCACCGAAATACATACCGCCCGTTAGTTCGCGGATAACCACGAAATCGGCACCCTTGATAAGATGCTCTTTCAGGGGCGACATGTGTAGCAAACAGTCGAAAGTCTCTACCGGGCGCACGTTGGCATAGAGCCCGAGTTTCTTGCGCATGGCCAGGAGGCCGGTCTCCGGCCGCACCTTGATGGTGGGATTGTTGTCAAACCTGGGGTCGCCTACGGCGGCAAAGAGCACGGCATCGGCATCCATGCAAACCTGGAAAGTTGCGTCAGGAAACGGGTCGCCCACCTCGTCAATGGCGTGAGCACCGCAGATGGCTTCGTGATACTCGAACTCATGACCGAACCTGGCGGCCACGGCATTCATTACGGCAACACCCTGTTCCATAACCTCGGGACCTATTCCATCGCCCGGCAAAATAGCAATATTCAGTTTCATATATTTGTGGTTTAATGTTTACTTGACTGATGTTCTTCTACAATATTCAGCATCTTGAAAGTTGCCTTGATGGCAGCTTCGGTCTGGTCGGCGTCCAGTCCGCGCGTCCGCAGCAGCCCATTGTCAGTATGCCACGAAATGACTGTTTGCACCAAGGCATCGGTACGGCCTCCCGGAGGGATACTTACGGCATAGTTGGCCAGCAACGGGAAAGTGCGCCCCAAGTTCTCCTTGTAAATCTTGCGCAATGCTTTTACGAAGGCATCGTACTGACCGTCGCCGGTAGCATCGGCCGTATAGTCCTTGCCATTCACTTCAATCTTGATGCTGGCGATGGGCTTCAGGCCGTAGCTGGTTGTCACCATATAGCTAAGGAGTTTTACACGGTCTTCCTTGACATCGTGCTTCAATACATCGGCAACAATGTAGGGAAGGTCGTCCTGCGTAACTCGCTCCTTGCGGTCGCCAAGCTCCGTTATACGTCTCGTTACTTTCTTGGTCTGCTCGGGGGTTAATTCCAATCCTATTTCCTTGAGGTTCTTGGCAATATTAGCTTTGCCCGAGGTTTTACCCATAGCGTATTCGCGCTTGCGCCCGAACCGTTCCGGCATCAAATCATTGCAGTAGAGGTTATCCTTGTTATCGCCATCGGCATGAACACCGGCCACCTGCGTAAACACGTTTTCACCCACGATAGGCTGGTTGGGCGCCACGGCTATGCCGCTGTAACTTTCTACCAACTGGCTCACGTCATTGAGTCGGCCTTCGTCGATGTTTGTTCGGGCATGGAACTGATCCTTCAGTATCACCTGCACACTGGCCATGGGAGCATTGCCGCAACGCTCGCCCAAGCCGTTAACTGTTACATGGAGGCCCTTGCATCCACTCAGAACGGCAGCCAGGGAATTGGAAACTGCCAAATCGTAATCGTTGTGTGCGTGGAAGTCGAAGTGTTTATCAGGATAGCGACGCACCATTTTGCGAACATACTCTACACATTGCAGCGGATTCATGATGCCCAGTGTATCGGGTAGCAAGAAACGCTTTATCCTTGCATCTTTGAGCGAGTCCATGATGTGATAGACGTACTCGGTACTGTCTTTCATACCTGAGCTCCAGTCTTCGAGATACAGGTTAACCGTCAGTCCTTGTTTTTCGGCATAATCGAGCGAATCCTTGATGTCGGCAATATGTTCGTCAACGGTTTTGTGAAGCTGCTGCTCACAATGCTTCCTGGAACCTTTGGCAAGCAGGTTGATAACCCTTCCTCCGCAGGAACGAATCCAATCTATCGAAATATGGCCGTCTACAAAGCCAAGAACTTCTACCTTGTCGAGTTTGCCTATGCGCTGGGCGTAACGGCAAATCATCTCCACCGCTTCGCGCTCTCCCTCTGAAACTCTGGCCGAGGCAACTTCTATTCTGTCTACCTTGATATCTTGAAGAAGCATGCGGGCAATCATCAGTTTCTCGTGCGGCATGAATGAGACCCCGTTGGTCTGTTCGCCATCACGGAGCGTAGAGTCCATGATTTCGATGAAGGGAGACAAAGAAGAGAAATTCTTTTTCATCTTTCAGTGTTTGTTTTTCTGTTCCCAGGCTATGGTTTTGTCTTGGTTCTGCATCAGGAAATCGATGTCATCAAGCCCATTCATCAGACAATGCTTCTTGTAACTGTTGATTTCGAAATGCTCCTGCCTGCCCGTAGCCAGATTGGTAACCGTCTGGTTAGGCAGATTTACCCGCACCTGGGTGTGGTGATCTTGCTCTATGGAGGTAAAAAGTTCTTTCAGGAAATCTTCGGTTACAACAACAGGCAGAACAAAGTTGTTGAGCTCGTTATTCTTGTGGATATCAGCAAAGAAAGAACTGATGACCACACGGAAACCATAACCGGCAATGGCCCAAGCCGCATGCTCGCGACTTGACCCGCTGCCAAAATTCTTACCGGCCACCAAGATGCAGCCTTTATAAGAAGGGTCGTTAAGTACAAAATCCTTTTTCAACGTTCCGTCTTTGTTGTAACGCCAATCACGGAACAGATTATCACCAAAACCTTCCTTGTCAGTTGCCTTCAGGAAACGGGCAGGTATTATCTGGTCAGTATCTACATTTTCGAGTGGAAGGGGAATGCAGCTACTCGTTATGATGTCAAATTTTTGTTTCATTGTCTTTTCTTTTAAAAAAAGCATTACACGACTTGGCTCAAAGCATTCTCGGGTCTGCAAGTACCCCGGTTACTGCAGCGGCGGCTGCTACCAATGGACTGGCAAGAATTGTGCGTGAGCCGGGGCCTTGCCGGCCTTCAAAATTACGATTGGATGTAGACACTGCGTACTTGCCTGCCGGCACCTTGTCATCATTCATGGCAAGACAGGCAGAGCAACCAGGCTGGCGAAGTGTGAAGCCTGCCGTCTCCAGAATTTCGTCAAGTCCTTCTTTCTTTATCTGTTTCATCACCTCCCAAGAACCGGGTACCAGCCAGGCTGTTACATTCTCAGCCTTCCGCTTGCCCTTTACAAGTGAAGCAAAAGCCCTGAAATCTTCGATACGACCATTGGTGCAAGCGCCCAAGAAGACATAATCAATAGGGTGACCCAGCAGTTTCTCCCCCGGTGCAAAGCCCATATACTGCAACGATTTCAGGAAAGAAGCCCTGCTCTCTTCATCAATTTCATCAATCGTAGGAATTGACTCTGTTATACCCATGCCCATACCGGGATTGGTTCCATAGGTTATACGCGGGGTTATGTCAGCTCCATCAAAATAAAGTTCCTTATCAAAAACTGCGTCGTCGTCGCTTTTCAAAGTTCTCCATTCAGCCACAGCTTTGTCCCACTCACGTCCTTTGGGGGCATATTTCTTACCTTTTAGATAGGCAAAAGTTGTCTCATCAGGTGCCACAAAACCGCCACGCGCACCCATCTCAATGGACAGATTGCACAGTGTAAGACGGCCTTCCATACTCATGTTGCGAACTACATCGCCCGCATATTCAACGAAATAACCCGTAGCACCAGATGTTGTCAGCTGCGACATCAGATAGAGTGCCACATCCTTGGCCACGACCCCCGGGTTCAATTTACCATTAATATTGATACGCATGGACTTGGGCTTTTGCTGTAAGATGCACTGTGAAGCCATAACCATTTCGACTTCAGACGTGCCGATGCCGAAAGCTACCGCACCCACAGCGCCATGCGTAGAAGTGTGAGAATCGCCACAGACAATCGTCATGCCGGGAAGACTCAAGCCGGTTTCGGGTCCTACAACATGAATAATTCCGTTTTCGGGCGTATTCATCTTGAACTCTTGCAAATCAAAGTCGCTGCAATTCTTGTCCAAAGTATCCACTTGTTTCTTTCCAATGGGGTCTTCAATAGGTTTATCTTGATCGTGCGTAGGGATATTATGGTCGGGCATACAATATATTTGCTCAGGTCTGAAACATTTCAACCCTCTTTTCCGCAAACCTGCGAAAGCCTGGGGAGAAGTAACTTCATGGCAATACAGGCGGTCAATATACAGCTGTGTTGGTCCTCCCTCAACAATTTGCACGACATGCTTGTCCCAAATTTCATCAAATAACGTATTCATTCTTATTATAATTAATTTCTGAACTTATTAATGCAATCAATGTATGCCTCTACAGATGCAGTGACTATATCGGTATTGGCACCAAAGCCATAATAGAGGTTCCCGTCATATTCTACCTGCATGTGTACCTTACCAACATCATCAGAGCCTTTGGAAATGGCTTGAATAGTAAACTCCTTCAGAACCATCTTTCTGTGAATAATACATTTCAGAGCTCTGATGGCTGCATCGACGGGACCGTTGCCGGAAGATGCAGCTTCAAACTTCTCGCCACTGATGTCAAGACCGATGCTGGCGACACTCTTTACTCCCTTGCCTGTAGTAACCTGGAGGAAATCGAGACTCACAGCATGCGTCTCTGCCGTGTCAGCTCCTGCAAGCATCAGTATGTCTGCATCGGTAACTTCTTTTTTCTTATCTGCAAGTTTCAGGAAAGCCTGATAAATCTTATCCAAGCGGCTTTCATCTTCAATATCTACTCCATTGACATGCAAGCGATATTTCAAGGCAGCCCGGCCACTTCGCGCTGTCAGCACGATAGCGTTGTCCTCCAATCCCACATCCTTAGGGTTCATGATTTCGTAAGTCTGCACATTCTTCAGCACCCCGTCCTGATGAATACCGCTCGAATGGGCAAAAGCATTTCTGCCTACAATGGCTTTGTTGGGCTGAACAGGCATATTCATCAAACTAGAAACCATTCTTGATATCGGATATATCTTGGTTGTATTGATATTGGTATCGATTCCGATGCCTTTATGGCACTTCAATATCATGGCAATTTCTTCCAAAGAAGTATTTCCGGCACGCTCTCCGATACCATTGATAGTCACCTCCACCTGCCGTGCTCCATTCAGCACGCCTTGCAAGGTGTTGGCCGTTGCCATGCCCAAATCGTTGTGGCAATGCGTAGATATCTGTGCTTTTTCGATACCGTCTACATGCTCCATCAGGTATTTTATCTTGTTGCCGTACTCCGTAGGCAAGCAGTAGCCGGTAGTATCGGGAATATTCACGACCGTAGCTCCGGCCTTGATAACGGCCTCAACAACACGAGAAAGATATTCGTTCTCGGTTCTTCCTGCATCTTCTGCATAGAATTCTACATCCTCTACATATTTCTTGGCATAGGCCACGGCTCTCACAGCCGTCTCCAATATCTGCTCGCGAGTAGAGTTAAATTTATATTTGATATGAGAATCGGACGTACCGATGCCGGTATGAATACGCTTGCGCTTGGCATACTGCAAGGATTGGGCAGCTACGTCAATATCTTTTTCCACTGCCCGTGTCAAGGCGCAAATGGTAGGCCAGGTAACTGCCTTACTGGTTTCAACAACCGAATTGAAATCCCCTGGGGAAGAAATAGGGAACCCGGCCTCTATAACATCCACGCCAAGTTGCTCAAGCTGCTTGGCTACCTGTATCTTTTCCACTGTATTCAATTGACAACCAGGAACTTGTTCGCCATCTCTTAATGTCGTATCAAATATAAATAATCTGTCACTCATATAGTTTTTTGTTATTATGTCATCATCGAAAAGAGCCTTTCACACTCCGGAAGTGAGAAAGGCTCAATATATTCTGCCATCTGAGAATTTATAAGCACACCTCAACACTTCCGCCTACCTGTTGCAGTCGAATTCGTAGAGTAATGCTTATAATAATCTCTGATATGTTCATCTTCATTTCTTGTTTTGTGAGCACAAAGGTAATCATTCCAACCAACAAAAACAAATAAATCATCAGATTTTTACCATAAAATATTCCAATCACACACAAAACACATACGATTAGCTTACGATTGCGTCCCAACCTGGGCAAAATCAGAAAGGTGTTACGGTATCGGGAACACCTCCGAGCGGGTCATCCTCGTTCATGCGGCTGCCCATGATTTCTCCTTGCGGGAGCCCTGCACCCGAAGCTGCAGCAGGATAATCGTTGTCCGGATTCTGAAAACGCGTAAACTCTCCACGAAATCTCAACAGCACATCGCCTGTTGCACCCTTACGGTGCTTGGCAATGATAATCTGTGCCATGCCTCGAAGGTCGTTACCCTTCTCATCTTCATAGATATGATAGTATTCCGGACGGTGTACGAAAAGTACCATATCGGCATCCTGCTCAATAGCTCCTGACTCACGGAGGTCACTCAGCTGCGGGCGTTTGCCTTCCAGCCCCTCACGGTTTTCTACCGTTCGGTTCAGTTGCGAAAGTGCTATAATAGGAATATCAAGTTCCTTGGCCAGCCCCTTCAGAGAACGAGAGATGGTTGAAACTTCCTCCTGCCGGCTGTTGAACCTCATGCCATTTGCATTCATCAGCTGCAAGTAGTCAATCATAATGAGCTTTACTTTCTGTTCGCGAACCAACCGGCGAGCCTTTGTACGCAATTCGAATACCGACAATCCCGGTGTGTCATCTATATAAATAGGTGCATTGGTAAGTTGGATAAGGTTCTTGTCCAACCGCTCCCAGTCGTCGGGCGACAGCTGTCCGTTCAGTATCTTGCTGCCGGGAATCTCGCAGGCATTTGAAATCAGACGGTTCACCAACTGTACGTTGTTCATTTCGAGCGAGAAGAAAGCTATCGGTTGCTGATAATCTACCGCCACATTCTTGGCTATACTCAGCGCAAACGAGGTTTTACCCATGGCAGGTCGCCCTGCAATGATAACCAGATCTGAGGGCTGCCAACCAGCAGTAATATCATCGAGTTTTGTATAACCCGAAGGAATTCCGGTGATGCCGCCGGCATTGGCCGATGCTTTCTGAATAATCTCAATAGCCTGCTTTATCACAGGATTAATCTGAACATAATCCTGCTTCATGTTTTTCTGCGAAAGCTCGAACAGCTCTCCTTCGGCAGTCTGCATCAGTTCGTCCACATCCACGGACTCGTCAAAAGCATGGGTTTCCAGCTTGCTTGCGTATGAAATGAGCTGACGGGCCAGAAACTTCTGTGCCAATATCTTGGCATGATACTCGATGTGAGCCGAAGAAGCCACATGCGAACTCAACTCGATCACATAATCCATACCACCCACATCCTGCAGCGTTCCCTCATGTTTGAGTTCTTCTATGACTGTGGCAATATCTACAGGCTTCTCGTCCATGTTGAGTGTCTGTATGGCTTGGAACACTTTCTGATTACGCGGCTCGTAGAACGTTTCTGGATAAATGATTTCCGAGATAACCGAGAAGGCATCCTTGTCTATCATCAGTGCACCCAGCACCAGCTTCTCTATATCGAGCGCCTGGGGCTGCAAGTGCGCATACGTACTGTCAATAGGAGTAGACCTGCGTTTCTTGTTGGAACTTTGGCTGTTATTTTCTGGCATATTCATTTATATTGGATTGCAAATCTACAAAAAAATATCCAATAGCAAACGGCCAAATCCTTATTTTTATTATCTTTGCAACATAATAACTGCAAACCACAAAACCCAGAACTAACGTAAGAACAGACAAAGATGATAACATTTCCCTGTGCAAAAATAAACCTGGGGCTCAACATTACCAGCGTGCGTCCCGACGGATACCACAATATAGAAACGGTATTCTACCCCATTCCGCTTTGCGATGCGCTCGAAATCAAACACATGGACGAGCGTTTCCCGTCAGAAGTTGACTGCGACCTCAAGGTTTCAGGCAATTCGCTCGAAGGCAACGAGACCGGCAACCTGGTAGTAAAGGCCTACAATCTGCTGGCAAAGGACTTTGAACTCCCACGCGTCCATGCCCACCTATACAAACGAATACCCTCGCAGGCTGGCTTGGGTGGCGGCTCTTCCGATGCTGCGTTCATGATACGACTGCTCGATGAACGCTTCCGACTCAACATGGGAAATGCCGAAATGGAGCGTTATGCAGCCAGGTTAGGTGCCGACTGTGCATTCTTCATTACTGCCGAGCCGTCGTTTGCCACCGGCATTGGAGACATCCTTGCCCCGGCCGATAGCCCGCGCGGAAACCTGAAAGGCTACCATATAGCCATTGTAAAACCGCAAGTAGCCGTTTCTACCAAGGAGGCTTATCAGCTGATTACGCCACAACGACCGGCAAAGTGCTGCAGGGATATTGTCAAACAACCCATTGCCACTTGGAAAGACGAACTGACAAACGACTTTGAAGTTCCCGCTTTCCGGCAACATCCGGAGCTGCTTGCCATCAAACAGAAGCTGTACGAGCTTGGTGCCGAATATGCCGCAATGAGCGGAAGCGGAAGCGCTTTATTCGGCATTTTCAGAGCCCAACCCACTGATGTTGTGCATCAGTTCAGCGATTGCTTTACGTTTGCAGCAGAGCTGTAGCCCTGTTGCCGGTCATAAGCTAACAAGTACGCCCTTTACAACAACCTCCGAACTGGATACAAAAGAAAAAGGCCGGAAGCTGATCGCCTCCGGCCTTTGATATGATATTGATAAGAATTAATCCTTGAAGAAATCCTTAACAGCCTCGTTGGGTACCATCTGCTCATCAAAAACATAGGCGCCGGTCTTCGGGCTCTTAACCATCTTGATTACTTTTGTGTATGCGCGACCGTCCATAGAACCTTCATGGAGGGTAGCAACCGCTTTCTTTGCCATACTTTAATTCTCCTTGTTACTTAATTTCCTTGTGAAGAGTCATCTTCTTCAGGATGGGATTATACTTCATAAGCTCCATGCGCTCAGGCGTATTCTTACGATTCTTGGTGGTTATGTAGCGGCTCGTGCCGGGCATGCCGGAGTTCTTCATCTCCGTGCATTCCAAAATAACCTGTACCCTATTACCTTTAGCTTTCTTTGCCATGACGATTATTCTCCTATAACTTTAATGTCCTTCCAGTCACAATAGCCCTTGGCAACAGCCTGCTTCAAGGCTGCATCAAGACCTACCTTATTAATAAGACGAAGACCAGCGGCACTGATCTTAAGGCTAATCCAGCAACCTTCTTCTACATAGTAGAATTTCTTGCTGAAAAGGTTTACATCAAAGCTGCGCTTTGTACGGTGCTTTGAGTGAGACACATTATTACCTATCTGTGCCTTCTTTCCTGTAATCTGACAAATCTTAGACATCGCTATCTTTAATTTTTCGTTTCTAATGTTGATACTTATTCCAAACAGGGTGCAAAATTACAAATATTTTTGGATTATACAAAACAAATCTTGAAAGAATGTAGACAATTAAGGATTTTTTGTATTTTTGCGATGCAAATTCCTGAAGAACATGCACTTTTGCACACTTCGCAGCTTCCGATTGGTGCATATCAACTTATTCAGCTGACACCTGCCCCATGTCCGAATTTGCGGCGGTAGCCTCTTTCAGATAGTCCAGAAACAGCCGCAACGCCATGTTGGTTGCAGTGGCCAGATTTCTGTCACGGCCCAAATCCTCCGACAACATGAAGGCTCTCACGTCGTCCTTGGTGCCGTAGCCTATCCAAATGGTGCCTACGGGTATGGCAGGCGTACCCCCGGTTGGGCCTGCTACGCCTGTTGCAGATATGGCATAGTCGCAGTCCAGCGCCTCGCAGGCACCTACCACCATTTCTCTGGCAACCTCCTCGCTCACGGCCGTGTGGGCTTCCAGCGTGTCGTGACTCACGTGCAGCAGCCGTTCCTTCACCTCGTTGGTATAGGAAATGATGCCGCCCTTGAAGTAGTTGGAAGCTCCGGGAACGGCTATAATGGCTTCGGCAATGCGGCCGCCCGTGCAGCTCTCTGCAGTACACAGCGTTTTTCCACTGTCGTAGAGAAGTTCCTGAATTTCTCTGCTCAATATTTTAGTTCCGAATTTCATCTGTAATCTTAATTGAATGTTACTTTACTGAATGCGGGCATATCTATCGTTGCGAAGTCCCCGTCTCGATATTTAAAAGTTCCAACGCTGGCTATCATGGCAGCATTGTCCGTTGTATAGCTGAACTTGGGGATGTATATCGTCCATCCGTACTTTGCAGCGTGCTCTCTGAAGGCGTTGCGCAGCCCGTTGTTGGCCGATACTCCGCCTGCCACGGCAACATGCTTGATACCTGTTTGCTTCACGGCAAGGCGCAGTTTCTTCATCAGAATATCCACTATCGTGTGCTCCAGGCTGGCAGCAAGGTCCTCCTTGTGGTGAGCAACGAAGTCGGGATCCTCTGTCGTCCACTTGCGCAGACTGTAGAGGAACGATGTCTTCAGCCCCGAGAAGCTGTAATCCAGCCCGGGTATGTGCGGCTCTGAGAACTGATAGGCCAGCGGATTGCCCTGACGGGCCAGCTTGTCAATAATAGGACCGCCGGGATATCCGAGCCCCATTACCTTCGAGCACTTGTCAATGGCCTCTCCGGCGGCATCGTCTATCGTCTGCCCCAGCACTTCCATGTCGTTATAGGCATTCACCTTTACTATCTGAGAGTTACCTCCCGACACCAGCAGGCAGATAAAAGGGAACGGCGGCATGTGGCTGTCGTCCTCGCTCTCCTTGATAAAATGAGCCATGACGTGCCCCTGCAGATGGTTCACATCTATCAGCGGAATTTCCAGCGAGCGGGCAAAGCCTTTGGCAAAGCTCACTCCCACCAGGAGCGAACCCATCAGTCCGGGGCCGCGAGTGAAAGCAATGGCACTCAACTGCTCCTTTGTAACACCGGCCCGCTTGAGCGCCTGGTCCACCACCGGCACCACATTCTGCTGGTGCGCACGCGATGCAAGCTCGGGCACAACGCCTCCGTAGGCCTTGTGAACCTCCTGCGAAGCCGTTACATTGCTCAGTATCACCCCGTTCTTCAACACGGCAGCCGAGGTGTCATCACAGCTGGACTCTATGCCCAGGATAACTACATCGCCTGCGGATTTATCTGTTTCCATACGTTCCTCCAGTATTTTTCTAATAGGTAAGCACCTCTACGCCGTGTTCGGTCATCAGGAATGTATGCTCCCATTGTGCCGATGGCATCTCGTCTCCTGTTATTATCTCCCATCCGTAGGGGTCATCAGCATCCAGAAACACCTTCCACGTGCCCATGTTTACCATCGGTTCGATGGTAAAAACCATACCGGGAACCAGCAGCATGCCGGTACCTTTGTGGCCGAAGTGCATCACGTCGGGCTCTTCATGGAAGTCGAGGCCCACGCCGTGGCCGCACAAATCGCGCACGATACCATAGTGATACTTCTCTGCATGCTTCTGGATGGCATGGCCGATATCGCCCACGAAGCTATAGGGCTTGGCTGCCTCGGCGCCTATCTCCAGACATTCCTTGGCAACGCGAACCAGTTGTTCCTTCTCCGGAGTCGTCTTGCCGACAATGAACATGCGGCTGGCGTCGGCATAATAGCCGTCAAGTATGGTGGTCATGTCCACGTTCACGATGTCGCCCTCCTGCAGTACATCCTCTTTCTTGGGAATGCCGTGGCACACCACTTCATTGATGGAGGTGCACACACTCTTCGGAAAGCCCTCGTAATTGAGGCATGCGGGCGTGGCATGATGTTCCTTGCAGAAAGCCATGCAGATATCGTCTATCTCCTGCGTGTTCATACCCACGTGTATTTGTTCGGCCACCGCGTCCAGGCATCCTGTATTTACAACGCCGCTGCGGCGTATTCCTTCTATCTGTTCTGCAGTTTTTATCAAGCTGCGAGTAGGCACTTCCTTGCCTTTGTTTTCCCAATACATCACCTTCTTGTCAAGCTCCGTAGGTTCTTGGCCCGGCAGGCAATGCCATCTTCTCTTCTTGTTGAAAATCATCTTAAAAGCCTTTAATTGCATGCAAAGATAGTGCAAGTTATGCAATTGACCAAATAAAGTTGTAAAAACGACCTGCAAAATCACACCTGCCGATGCCGGACAGGAACTTTCGACAAGTGTCGAACGATGGTGTGACAAGTGTCGAATTCATGTGCGACACTTGTCGAAAGTTCCCGAAGCATAGCTTTTGCACCGTCGCCTGAAATCTTGAAGAACCGCGGAGTGGCGGTTCGGGCACGGGATTACAGAAGATCGAGAAGCCGTTGCGTCCAGTCCTGCCCGTTTACTGGGCAAAAGGTGCGGATGCCCAGCTTGCCGGCAGCCTCGCAGTTTCGCGGGCCATCGTCCACGAAGAGCATGTCGGCAGGCGCCACTGCTTCCTTGTTGAGCATGAAACGGAAAAAGCCTTCGCCGGGTTTCATCTCCTTTATCTCGTAGCTTCGGTACATGGCATCGAAGTAATCGGCCATAGCGTGCCCCTCGCCGTCAAAGTCTCGGTCGGCCCACTCCATCATGCAAGGGTTTGTGTTTGATGCCAGCACCACCCTGTAGCCCTCCTGCCGAAGCCGGCGGAGCAGTTCCAGGTTCCTTGCCGGCACCTCTTTCTTGTATCCCTGCCACGCATAGCGGCAGTCGGAGATGGTCAGGGGGCGCCCCGTCAGCCGTTCCAGGGCTGTCCGGAATTCCTCTTCGTCTATCTTGCCGGCCTCCAAATCGCCGAAGATTCCTGTCTGCGTATAAGCGTCAAGGCGCGTCTCGGCGTCGGCAAGTCCCAGTTCACGGAACCTCCGGATGGCCTGCATACGGTCTATGGTTATCACAACACCGCCCAGGTCGAAAGCTATTACTTTTATCATTCGTCTTTATCAAATAGGTTCAACTTGTTTTTCCGCGCCTCTTCCAGCGAGATTATCTGCTGCTGTTCCCGGTCGTAATCCTGCCTTAACTGCTCGTATTTGTCGTTGAGTTCCTGCTCATAGGCCTTCTCTTCCTTTGCATTGAGCAGCCGGGCAGCCGCCAGCGCATTCTGCGAGGCATCCTTCATCCACACCACAGGGCCGCCATAAACGGGCGCTATCTTCAGCGCCACGTGCAGCTGACTGGTGGTTGCGCCCCCTATCATGATGGGTATGCGCAGCCCGGCTCGCTGCATTTCCTTGGCCACATGCACCATTTCTTCCAGCGAGGGGGTAATGAGACCGCTCAAGCCTATCATGTCCGCCTGTTCGTCTATGGCCTTTTGCACTATCTGCTCGGCCGGAACCATCACGCCCATGTCTATTACCTCGTAGTTGTTACAGGCCATCACCACGCCCACAATGTTCTTGCCAATGTCGTGCACGTCGCCTTTTACCGTTGCCAAGACCACTTTGCCGGCCTTGGCAGAGCCTTCCGTCTTCTCTGCCTCTATGTAGGGCTGCAGAATAGAGACAGCCTGCTTCATGGTGCGGGCCGTCTTCACGACCTGCGGCAGGAACATCTTGCCGGCTCCGAAGAGCTCTCCCACTTCGTTCATGCCGGCCATCAGCGGGCCTTCGATGATGTTCACGGCGTGCGGATACTGCTGCAGCGCCTCGTGCAAGTCCTGTTCCAGATAATCGCCTATGCCCTTGCGCAAGGCATAGCCAAGCCTGCGGGCCACCGGTTCGCTGCGCCATGCCTCTGCGGTTTCGGCCGTTTGCTGTACCGAAACAGAGGACTGGCCGGCCGAAAGAGCAGCTTTTTCGGCCTTAATACGGTTGGCCATGTCTATCAGGTCTTCCGTTGCTCCTTCCCGGCGGTTAAGGACAACATCCTCTATCACCTGCAGCTGCCCGGGCGGAATGTCCGCATAGGTTACCTTGGTGGCCGGATTAACGATGCCGAAGTCCATTCCTGCCCGGATGGCATGGTAGAGGAACACGGCATGGATGGCCTCGCGAATGTAGTTGTTGCCCCTGAACGAGAACGAGAGGTTGCTCACTCCGCCGCTTACATGGGCACCGGGCAGATGCTTGCGTATCCACGCCGTGGCCCGTATAAAGTCCACCGCGTAGCTGTCATGCTCCTCTATGCCGGTGGCGATGGAAAGGATATTGGGGTCAAAGATTATGTCCAGCGGGTTCAGCCCCACCCTTTCGGTGAGTATGCTGTAGGCCCGCCGGGCTATTTCTACTTTGCGTTCGTAGGTTGTGGCCTGCCCTTTCTCGTCGAAACACATCACTACCACGGCCGCCCCATAGCGCTTCACGTCCATGGCATGGCTGATGAAGACGTCTTCGCCCTCCTTGAGAGAGATGGAATTGACGATGCTCTTGCCCTGCACACACTTCAAGGCAGCCACGATGACGTCCCACTTGGAGGAGTCGATCATCACGGGAACCTTGGCAATATCAGGCTCCGAGGCTATCAGATTGAGGAAGTGGGTCATCTCCTCCTTGGCATCAAGCAGGGCGTCGTCCATGTTCACGTCAATAACAAGGGCCCCGTCGGCCACTTGGTTGCGTGCAATGCGGGTTGCCTCTTCGTATTTTTTCTCCTTGATGAGGTTGCGGAACTTGCTCGAACCGGCCACATTGCACCGCTCGCCCACGTTAACGAAACGCACCTGGGGCGTTACTTCGAGCACTTCCATGCCCGAGAGGCGCATCGTTTGGGGCCGACAGGGCACTCTGCGGGGACTTTTTCCCTTGGCCATTTGGGCATAACGGGCTATGAACTCATCAGTAGTGCCGCAGCAGCCGCCTATGATGTTCACCAGTCCTTCTGCCATCAGCTCCTCTATCTGGGGAGCCATAGACTCTGCAGTCTCGTCGTACAGGCCCATTGAGTTAGGCAAGCCGGCGTTGGGATAGGCACTTACATAGTACGGGGCAAGCCGGGCAAGCTCCTGCAAGTAGGGCTTCATCTGCCTGGCTCCGAACGAGCAGTTGAGTCCAACGGAAAAAATGGGGTACGCATCTATGCTGGCCAGGAAGGCCTCGAGCGACTGTCCGCTGAGCGTTCGGCCAGCCAAATCGCTTATGGTAACGCTCAGCATGATGGGCAACTCCCTGTTCATGGCGCGCATGGTGGTGCAGGCAGCGTCGATGGCTACCTTGGCATTGAGCGTGTCGAATATGGTTTCGATGAGCAGCACGTCAACTCCGCCCTCTATCAAGGCCTCTATCTGTTCCCGATAGGCGGCAAACAGCTCATCGTAAGTCAGGTTGCGGGCTGCCGGGTTGCTCACATCGGGCGAGATGGAGCACGTCCGGTTGGTTGGTCCTATTGCCCCGGCAACAAAGCGGGGGTTGCCAGCGGTGCTGAACTCGTTGGCACACAAGCGCGCCAAACGGGCCCCCTCGTAGGCCATCTGCCCGGAGTAGTCCTCCAGATGATAGTCAGCCTGCGAGATGCGCTGGGATGAGAAGGTGTTTGTCTCTATCAAGTCGGCCCCCGCCCGCAGGTATCGGCGGTGTATGTCCTGCACAACGTCGGGGCGCGTAAGGTTGAGCATGTCGTAGTTACCTTTGTAAGTAACCAAGTGACCCAAAGGTTCACGGTACAGTTTCAGCCCTCCCCGGAAGTCATTCTCGGTCAGTCCGTAACTCTGAATCATGGTTCCCATGGCCCCGTCCAGCACGACTATCTTCCGTTTAACTATATCCTGCAAATCCATATCCTGCTACTCTGCCTTCATCTTATAATCCACCGGCCATCAAAAACGCTTCACGGCCCTGTCCATTTCGCGCCGGTCTTCTTTCTCCTTCAGCGTCTGCCGCTTGTCGAACTCCTTCTTTCCACGGGCCAGAGCCACGTTAACCTTCGCCCTGCCGTGCTCGTCTATGAAGACGAGAGTTGGCACAATGGTGAAGCCCACGTCCTTGGAGTCCTCCTGCAAGCGGCGTATCTCGCGTTTGGTGAGCAGCAGTTTGCGGTCGCGCTTGGCCTCGTGGTTGGCATAGGAGCCGTAGAAATAGGGGCTGATGTTCATGTTCCTAACCCATATCTCACCTTTTTCTATATAGCAATAGGAGTCTACCAGCGACGCCTTGCCGGCCCGGATAGACTTTATCTCCGTACCGGTGAGCACGATGCCGGCCGTATATGTATCTACAAAAAAATACTCGAAGGCGGCTTTCTTGTTCCTTATCTGGACCGAGTTCTGCCTGCGAGCATCCTGTCCGTTCTTGTTCATTGGCTTTGTACCTTATGTTTTTTACTTCTCGATTGTAGCAAAACTGTCGATGTGTTCATCGATATAGTGGGCTATCTGTTCGGTATAGCGCTCTTCACCCTCAACGAAAGCGTCGTCGAAATCATCAAATTCGGGGTATTTCTCAAAGAGCGCCATGAATTCTTCGTCCGAGCAATCCTTCTCGATGTCCTCATGATGGCGGGCAAAGTAGATGTGGCTCTTGCTGATTAGCCTGTACAAGTCCTGCAATCCCCATGCACGCACGGCCTTGGCAAAGGGGTTCAGGTAGATGAACTCGCCCCAGCCGTTGTGTATCAGCTGCACGAAGCCGCCGTCCATCACCTCCTCGCGCAGCGCATGATAGCCCAGGAGCGTTAGCTGGTCGGCATTCAGCTGGGTCATGGTGTCGGCATTCAGCTCGCCGCCAATGGCCTCATAGATAGCATCGACAAACACCTGGACGAACTCGTCCATGCCTTTTGCGGCAGCCTGCTGCAAGGCGGAGTCTTTTATTTTCACTTCTTTCATAGCTGCAAAGTTACAAAATTATTCGCTTGAAGATGAATTCTCTTTCACTTTTTCCACATCAGCGGCCTACAATTCCGTTTGCTCCCACACTTTCGTCCACGCCTTAACGGGAACGGCGGAGGGTCATACGCCCGCACCGGATACCGGTTGCCACACCGCCGCCTTCGGCAACCAACTTTCCCGGAGCTATGCTTCAAGAGGCTTGAAGGGCACATTCAAGGCCGCCGAAGCATACCTTCAAGGGCCTTGAAGCATAGCTCTGGGAAAGCCTCTGGTACACAGCAGGTTATGCACCGGCAAGAGAATGCCGGGCAAACTCGCGTTACAGGCGCTGCCAACACCATCAAAACAAAAGGAAGCCCCACGCGAACGGCGAGAGACTTCCTTACTTCCAGCCTGCTGCGGAGCTCTTAGCCTACCAGCAGCTTCAGGTCTTCTTCAACGGTGGTGATACCGCCCAACCCGAAATTATCTGCCAACACTTTCAGTACATTGGGTGAAACAAAGGCCGGCAACGTGGGCCCTATGTGAATGTTCTTGATGCCCAGGCTAAGCAGAGCCAGCAATACAATGACGGCTTTCTGCTCATACCAGGCGATGTTAAACGCTATGGGCAAGTCGTTAATGTCGTTGGCACCGAAGATTTCCTTCAGCTTCAGCGCCACTACTGCCCAGCTGTAGGAGTCGTTGCACTGGCCGGCATCGAGCACACGGGGTATGCCTCCAATGTCTCCTAAATTCAGTTTGTTGTACTTATACTTAGCACAGCCGCTGGTCAAGATAACCACGTCACGGGGCAAAGCTTTCGCGAAGTCGGTGTAATAGCTACGACTCTTCATCCTGCCGTCGCATCCGCTCATGACAACGAACTTGCGTATGGCGCCTGCCTTTACTGCTTCTACTATCTTGTCGGCAAGTGCAAAGACCTGTGCATGCGCAAATCCGCCTACTATTTCGCCTTGCTCTATCTCTTCGGGAGCGCGGCAGGTCTTGGCAAGGGCTATCACTTCCGAGAAATCCTTGTGGCCGTCGGCACCCGTCTCGATATGCTTCCATCCCGGGAAACCTGTGGAGTTGCTCGTAAACACACGGCCGGCATAGCTGGCATTGGGCTTTGGCGGAACTATACAGTTGGTTGTAAAGACGATGGGACCGTTAAACTTATCGAACTCTTCTTTCTGTTTCCACCAAGCATTGCCATAGTTTCCAACCAGATGCTTGTATTTCTTGAGCTGCGGATAGTAATGTGCCGGCAACATTTCTCCGTGTGTGTACACGTCTACGCCCGTTCCTTCGGTCTGCTTTAGCAAGTCTTCCATATCCTTCAGGTCGTGGCCTGAAATCAGGATTCCGGGGTTCTTTCCTACGCCTATATTTACCTTTGTAAGTTCCGGATTGCCATAAGCACCCGTGTTGGCCTTATCGAGCAGGGCCATTGCCTCTACGCCATACTTGCCCGTCTCCAGCACGGTATCGAGCAAGGTCTGCATGTCCGCATCCGGATTGGAGATGACTGCGAGCGCATGCTCCATAAAAGCGATGATGCTGTCTTGCCGCTCTCCCAGCCTTGCTGCATGGTCATAATACGCCGCCATGCCTTTCAGGCCCAGAACGGTGAGTTCTTTCAGCGAGCGTAAATCTTCGTCGGCGTTCCTTAAAACGCCCTCGCGTTCGCCTTCCTGCAGGTAGTCAGCCTTCTCGCCGCCCCACTTCACTTCCTGGTAATCGGGCAACTGCACGTGATGTTCGGCTGCCATGTCAAGCAGCAACCTCTTCAACTTCACGCCCTCATCTACCTTATTTAATATAGACTGGTCGTCGAAGTTGGCATTGGTAATGGTCGCAAAGAGCGCATCAACAATGTAGTCGCCTGCATACTGCGGCGTCTCGACTCCCTTGTTACGCAGAGCATCGGCTATGATGCCTACTCCTCTCACGACACTCAGCAGCAAATCCATCCAGCGGTTGGTTTCTGCATTCTTGCCACACACGCCCTTGACGGTACAGCCTGTACCCTGGGCAGTTTCCTGACACTGGAAACAAAACATCTTGTTCTCTATCATAACTTATTCTGACTGAAATAAAAATATGCCTGCAAAGTTACCCTTGCCTAAATGGGTCGATGATAACAAATGTGTCCGAAAGCAGTTAACGTAGGTTAAATGTCCGTCAGCACACCCTCTGTTCAAGCTAACTTCGGTCTTATGCCCGGTTTGATATTCCGGCCAAACCTGCCCGCAAAGACTCATCCTTCAGTCGGTCGGCGCCTGTTCCGGCCGTGGGCATAACAGCTGCCACGTTGATTCAGCCTTCCAAATTGTTGGCGGAATGATTTTTTTCAGTAACTTTGCAGCCGATTATTGCATTGATAAAGAAATATAAAACATGAATAACGGCGTTATATTAGCAATCCTCATCCCGTTTCTGGGAACGACACTGGGTTCGGCATTCGTGTTCTTCATGAAAGACGAAATGCCCGATCGCCTGCAGAAAACACTCTTAGGTTTCGCCTCGGGCGTAATGGTAGCGGCCTCCGTATGGTCGCTGCTCATACCAAGCATGGATATGACAGCCCACTGGGGCAAGGCTGCCGTTGTTCCGGCAGCCATCGGTTTGCTGGCTGGTATGGCCTTCCTGCTGCTCATCGACTCGCTTACACCCCATATCCACGTAGGTTCCGACCATCCCGAAGGCATCAAGTCGCACCTCTCTCGCACCGCCATGCTCAGCCTGGCCGTTACCATCCACAATTTTCCGGAAGGCATGGCAGTGGGCGTTGTCATAGCAGGCGCGCTGCAGGGAGGCGAATGGATATCGGCTGCTGCAGCCATGGCGATGAGCTTGGGCATAGCTATACAGAACATACCCGAGGGAGCCATCATCTCCATGCCTATGAAGGCAGCCGGCGGCAGCAAGCTGAAGTCCTTTACGATGGGCACACTGAGCGGAGCCGTAGAACCTATAGGCGCCGCACTGGTCATTCTGCTGGCCTCCTTCATGACCCCTATCCTGCCCTATCTGCTTAGCTTTGCAGCAGGCGCCATGCTCTATGTGGTGATTGAGGAACTAATTCCGGAGGCATCGGAAGGTGAACACAGCAACCTTTCAACCATCGGATTTGCCATTGGCTTTGTGCTGATGATGGTGCTCGACGTTGTGCTCGGCTAAACCGAATACAGCATGCCTTGCGGACACTGCACGCCCGCAAGGTAACCGCACGGGAGATTTCGCGGTGCCAAAGACCGCAAACGTGAACTTTCGACACTTGTCACAAGATTGCTCGACAGCTGTCGCATATCCGTGCCACAAGTGTCGAAAGTTCCCGAAGCTATACGGACATCCCGTTTTTCGGCATCATCAATAACGCAACCGGAGGTAAGAAAGGGGCACGAAAAAAGCCTCCAGAAATCAATCTGAAGGCTTCTGCGGTGCGTACGAGACTCGGACTCGTGACCTCCTGCGTGACAGGCAGGCATTCTAACCAACTGAACTAACGCACCAGTTGCAAATTCCAAACTCACCCCAACACTCCTTTAACGGCGGTGCGTACGAGACTCGGACTCGTGACCTCCTGCGTGACAGGCAGGCATTCTAACCAACTGAACTAACGCACCCAGTAAGGCCGGTTTCTTATTTGCGGTTGCAAAGGTAACTACTTTTTTCCTTTCTGCCAAAAGTAGCAAGCACTTTTTTACAAAAAAGTTTGCATCATAATGGCGCCATGATACTCTTCTCCGTCGAAAAGCCAATCCTTGAGTTCGGCTGTACTGCTGAAGCCGGCTCTGTCAAACAATCGGATGGAGTCCTGGTTGTTCTCATCGACCACGGCATAAATCTGATGCAGGTGCAAAACTACTTTGGCATATTCCTTGAGCAGGCTAAGTGTTGCGGCGGCATAGCCCCTGCCCCGATACTGGTTTACTATCACTATGCCTATCTCGGCACGCAGATGCTGAGGGTCGAAGTTCACAACATCGGCTATGCCCAGCGTCTCTCCCTGCTCGTTGTCAATCATGAAGCGCACCTGCTTGTCGGTATAGATGTCGCTCGAAGCATTGGCTATATAGTCATGGAGGGCGTAACGAGAATAGGGAACGTTCGTTGTTCCGACCCCCCACAGCTTGTTGTTGTTCTCTATCTGGTAGAGCATGTCCAGATCTTCCGGCTCCATTGCCCGTATGATTACTTTGGGTAAACTCATGTCCATACCTCTTCTCCTGTTATAATCTTGTTTGTCTGATTGTCAAAAAAGCCCATCCGGACGTTCTTGTCCGGCTGTTGGCTGAAGATAGCGAAGATGTCTTCGTAGGCATACGAGGCCACATCATAGACAACGTAGGTGGTAGTCCGTGCTTTGTCTGGTGATATCCGACCGAGATGCCCGGCCGGAAGAGCAGCCTTGCTGCCTTCCATGTACACGGCATTCAACCCGCGGCGGACAGCTATCTGCCTGCATTGCTCCAGCGACTCCTTGCTGCCCATGAAGACATATTGCGGTTCCGGCTCGCGTCGCTTGCCGCTAAATCCGAGCATGCGTCTCATCCGATACAAGCCCATACCGATGAAAGCCGACGACGCCTTGACAAAGATGGCCGTCTTGATGGGCAGGCTGAGCAGGACCGACATGCCCCCGTAGTGCTTGCGAAAGAAGATGAACATGGCCTCATAAAACACATGCACATACCGGAACGAACTCTTCTGCGTGCTCTCGCCCTTGTAATGGAGAATGTGCGAGGGCACATACCAGTTCTCCCATCCGGCTTTCAGGAGCCGGTAAGAGAAATCAATGTCCTCGCCGTACATGAAGAAATCCTCGTCCAAGTTGCCGATTTGGGCTATTACCTGATGCCTGAACAAGCAGAAAGCGCCGCTCACGACTTCTATTCTGGCTGCTTTGTCCCACGGAAGGTAGCTCATGTAGTAGCGCGCGAACCTGCGATGACGGGGATAACGGGCACAAAGACCGCACATCTTGTAGAAGGCCGTCATGGGCGAAGGGATGCCCCTGCGCGACTCCATCGCCTTGCTGCCGTCGGCATGCAGCATACATACGCCTGCTGCTCCTATCTGCTGTCGGCCGTCCATCACGCTGATGACATCCCGCAACGTATGTTCTCCCACCACGGTATCAGGGTTCAAGAGCAGTACATACTCGCCCGCACACTGCCTGATGGCTATGTTATTGGCCCTGGCAAAGCCTAAGTTGTGGTTGCAGCTGATGACTTTTACCTGCCGGAAGCGTTCCTGTATGTAGGCTGCGGAGCCGTCTTTGGAGTGATTGTCGACTACAAACACCTCGGCATCAATGCCTTGCAGTGCCCTGCAGAGCGCCTGCAGACACTGTTCCAGGTAATCTTTGACGTTATAGCTGACAATGACGACGGAGAGTTTCACCTGTTTCTTAATTTTCTGCCAAGGTGTCGTCTACACACCTTGCCATAGAAGGATATACGAAGAACAAGCAAAGCAGCAGAATAATAGCCATGTACCCAAAGGCCACATTCATAAAGAGATAATATAATAAGGTATTAACCAGCAACGGCAGGCACAGCATGTTGAGCCGCAGCGAGCCGTAACGCAGCAGACTGCTCCAGCGCACGTCCTCGGGCGCTTGATGCAATTGACGGTGAATGTGCTTGAACTTGAACAGCCGCAAAGCCAGCGGAATGAGGCAGATGGTTAATAATTCCATCACCGTGGCGATAACAAACTCCAGGCTTTTATCGGTTGCCCACACGCCATCTGCAAGCCATTCCGTCTCATAGAGAACGACAATGATGAGCGACAAGGCCACCGGCAGCCAGAACTCTAAGGTCAATATAGTCTGTATTCGTTTCATATCAAATAGGTTGGAATGGGCATTTATCGGTTTCGGTCAGTTCTGGAAAGGGGTTCGGTTCAGTATCGAACGGCCCAAAGTCACCTCATCCGTGTATTCCAGTTCATCCCCAACGGAGATGCCCCGGGCAATAACGCTCACGTTGACGCCCGTGGGCTGCAGCTTTCGGGAGATATAGAAGTTGGTGGTATCGCCCTCCATCGTTGAGCTAAGGGCGAGTATCACCTCGTTGATGCCGCCTTCCTCCACCCGCTGCACAAGCGAGTCGATTTCCAGATCGGCCGGACCAATGCCGTCCATCGGCGAGATGATGCCTCCCAGTACATGGTAAAGGCCATGAAACTGCTGCGTATTCTCCACCGCCATTACGTCCTGTATGTTCTCTACTACGCAAATGGTACTGCCGTCGCGGTGCGAATCAGCGCAGATGGGGCAAATCTCGGTATCGCTGATGTTATGGCAAACCTTGCAGTGCTTAATCTCTCTCTTCATGGTGGAAACAGCCTGTGCGAAGCCTTCGACCTCCTCATTCGACTGCCGAAGCAAAAAGAGAACAAGACGCAAGGCTGTCTTGCGTCCTATTCCCGGTAATTTCGCAAACTCATTAACGGCTTTTTCAAGCAGCAATGAGGGATATTGCTGTTCCATTAAAGATAAACTCCAATACCTATCTTCAGGCCAATCGTTGAATAGTTGGAATGGTCTTTGAACGACTGGTCGTAGTAGATAGACGGCTCCACCGTTACAGTACGGCTCAAAAAGAAGGCGTAGCCAACCTCTACACCCGGCATGACGTCGTTGTAACTGTGGTTGGCGTGAATGAGCTTACAGCCCGCTCCCAGGTACAAACCATTCTGGATGATATAATATCGGCCGCCAACACCAAGGGAGTAACGGTCGGCCACAGCGTCATTACTGCTGTGCTGCAGCGATGCCTGGCCTGTTATCATCCAGTTGTCCGTAAAGAGATAACCGGCTTTGGCTTCCACTCCCAAATTCAAATCATCTGTTCCGTTGTAGCTCAGGTTGAGCCCCGTAAGCGAAGCTCCTACATAAACCTTGCCTTCTTCGAACTGTGCACTCGCAGAGATGGTCATCATCAGCGCTGCAATCATCATTAAAAACTTTTTCATAAACTTACTTTCTACTTGAATGATACATATAATTAATTACTTACTTGTCTTCATCTGTTTGAGATACCAGGCCAGAAACCACACGCAGGCCACTGCCAGGCAGCATCCGCCAAGGATGTAGGCAGTGGTATGTTCGAGGCCGAAAGCCTGCTTGCTGACAAACAAATAGGTTGAACATACAGTCGTCATGAACAGCGCCGGCACCAGTGTAACCCAGAAAGCCTTATGCTGCTGCACCAGATAAACGGTGATAGTCCACAGCGTAAACACAGCCAAGGTCTGGTTGCTCCATCCGAACCACTGCCAGATAACATTGAAGCCATTGGGATCGTTCATCTGCCAAACCAGCAAACCAATGGCCACGGCAAACATCGGAATGGCGATATAGAAACGCTTGAGGACTGACTTCTGCTCCAGATGCAAGGCTTCGGCGATGATGAGCCGTGCCGAACGGAAAGCCGTATCGCCGCTGGTGATGGGCGCGGCCACAACACCAAACACGGCCAACAAGCCTCCGAAGAACCCGAGCCAGCCCGTACAAACCTTCTCCACCACATTGGGAGCCGAGAAGAATTGTATCAAGCTCTTGCCTCCTTCGGTGTTGGCCTGAGCCAGGAACTGGTTAACAGTTGCGGCGTCAACACATTCTTTCCAACCACCATAATAAAAGAAGTAGGAAGAAACCGTGGCCCAAATCAGCGCGACAAGGCCTTCGGTTATCATGGCTCCATAGAAGATGGGACGCCCCATCTTCTCATGGTTCACGCAGCGAGCCATCAGCGGGCTCTGCGTAGCATGGAAACCGCTGATTGCACCGCAGGCTATCGTGATGAACAAACAGGGAAACAGCGGATTTTGTGCAAAGAAAGAGTCAGTACCAAGCAGGCTTTGCGGTTCGTTCAAATTGGCTGCATCGAGGTCGCTCCACACCTCCGGAATATCCGGCATCTTCACAAAGAGCATCACCATGAGGGCTACAGCCATGAAAAGCAGTGCGAAAGCGAATATCGGATAGAACTTACCGATTATCTTGTCTATGGGCAGCATGGTTGCCAAGACATAATAGACAAAAATCAGGATGACCCAAACCAATGGCGTCCAATAATAATCTTTTAAGATAAGTGCAGGGCTGTAGACAAACACGACGCCCACCATTATCAGCAGGAAAACCGAGAACACGAGCATCACTTTCTTTGCCCGTGCGCCCAGATAGTCGCCAACCAGCTCCGGAAGGTTCGCTCCGCCATGACGGATGCTGAGCATTCCGCTGAAATAATCGTGCACCGCACCCGCAAAAATACAACCAAGCACTATCCACAGATAGGCCGACGGACCATACCATGCACCCATGATGGCACCGAAGATGGGGCCGGTTCCTGCTATGTTAAGGAACTGAATCATGAATACTTTCCAACTCGGCATGACTATATAGTCAACACCGTCGGCCATGGCCACGGCCGGTGTCGGCCTGTCATCAGGCCCGAAGATTCGTTCTACAAATTTACCATAGAGCAGATAACCAACAATCAGAGCCAAAAGGGCGATAGTAAAAGATATCATAATATCATGTTGTATTTTATTTCTTACTTGCAAAGATAAGGCAATTTATTTGAAATGCAAAAAAATATCCGTACCTTTGTGCCAATTAATTAGATATTATTTGAACGAATGAAACCGCTATATCGTTTCTTAACAGTTTTATCTCTCCTTTTTACGGCATGCCGGTTGCATGCTCAAAATCCACTTCCACCAAAGTACGAAGTACGCGCCGTATGGCTTACTACCATTGGCGGACTGGACTGGCCGCACTCCTATGCACAAAGCTCATACTCTGCAGAGAAGCAGAAAGATGAACTGAGAAATATACTTGACAAACTCCAGAAGGCTGGCATCAACACCGTGCTCATCCAGACACGTATTCGCGGCACCGTCATCTATCCCTCCGCCTACGAGCCTTGGGACGGATGCCTCAGCGGTTTCCCAGGTAAAAGCCCCGGATACGATGCTTTACAGTTTGCCATTGACGAGTGCCACAAACGCGGCATGGAGCTGCACGCCTGGGTGGTGACCATGCCCGTTGGCAAATGGAACGCCTTGGGATGCAGCCGGCTGCGCAAGAAGCTGCCCGGACTGATACGAAAGATAGGCGCCGAAGGATACATGAATCCCGAAAATCCGCAAACAGGAGCCTATCTGGCCGACATCTGCCAGGAGATTACCCGCAACTACGATATCGACGGCATACACCTGGACTACATCCGATATCCCGAGACCTGGAACATCAAAGTGGGCGCCCAAGAGGGCCGACGTAATATAACAAGGATAGTGGAGGACATACACCGCAAGGTAAAAGCCCTGAAGCCGTGGGTTAAGATTAGCTGTTCGCCCGTAGGAAAGTTCAGCGACCTGAGCCGTTACTGGAGCCACGGATGGAATGCCTACGCCAGAGTTTGCCAGGACGTGCAGGGCTGGCTGCGCGACGGATTGATGGACGAAATCTTCCCGATGATGTACTTTCAGGGCGAGCAGTTCTATCCCTTTGCCATCGACTGGGCCGAGTCTTCCCACGGCAGGATTGTAGTTCCCGGCCTCGGCATCTACTTCCTGTCGCCGCAAGAGAAGAACTGGCCACTCGGTATCATTACCAGAGAGATGAAGGTACTGCGCCGTTACAGGCTCGGCCACGCCTATTTCCGGAGCAAATTCTTTACCGACAACACCAAGGGCATCTACGATTTCGCTTTAAGAGAGTTCACTCCCTACCCTGCCTTGGTACCACCCATGACGTGGGAACATGCCACCGCCCCTACAGCTCCTGGACAGCTGAAAGCCGAAGGCACCCTGTTGAGCTGGCTGCCTGCCCAATCCTTGGGCCACCAAGGTTCCCTCTCGTACAACGTGTACAGCAGTACGGCCTACCCGGTAAATACCGCCGACGCGCGCAATCTGGTACGCATACGGATGCTTCAATGCGCAATCCGGATTCCCGAATACGACGGAACGCGTTATTATGCCGTTACAACCACCGACCGCTTTGGCAACGAGAGCCCGGCCACCCAGCTCGCCCGCCCAGCCAAAGCCACCACGGCAGCGGGCCGAAACATCTTGAAATGCGACGGCCAGCGCGTGGAGCTGCCTGCCAAAAGCGAAAATATGGATGCCGACCTCATCACCATCGAGACGCTCCAGGGCAGCATCGTTGCATCCCGGAGCTATCAGGGCAGAACGGCCGATGTACGCAGTCTGCCCGAAGGCATATACATTATCCGTTCGCTGAACAGCAAGGGAGTTGCCCACAAATTAGGCATCTGCCAAATCAAACGCCGCACTCTTCAGTCTTTACCTTAAACTTTCAAACACAAACATCTCATATACAAATGATTAGAAACATAAAGAAATCTCTGCTACTCGCAGTTTGCTGCATCATTGCCACCTGCACTTTGGCCCAAACTCCCATTGCCAACAGGGTGAAGGCTGCCGCCGGCAAGCTGCCCAAAGGTGCTGCGCTGATAGCCAGATACACGGACAGCCCGCGCCATTGCCTCTATTTCACGAACCAGAACCGCCTGTACAGACTGGATGTTATCAGAGACAAGACCGACGACATCAACTTTGCCAGCGAGGGATACGACAAGATTATCTCCACTTTCCTGGGAGAACGGGGGCGCTATCTCTTCGTAACAGTCGACCGCCGCAGCATGGCTTCCGACTATCAGCAGGACGGGCGGCAGCTGTGGTGCATAGATACAAAAACGCAGGAAGTGAGTAAAGTGGGCGAAGGATACAAGATAGAGATAAAGAACAACAGAATAATCATCACCCAAAAGGACAAGATGCGCACCTACGACATGGCCGGCCACGCCATCTCCCCCGTCGACGAATTCGACATGAAGTAAACAGTACCGTGTCTTCTCCTAACTTCAAGCATGCTGAACAGGCATGCTTTATTTTTGAAAAACACGAAAACCGGGGTGCCGAAAATGTGAATCCAGGTGCTTGGAAATATCCTTCGGGAACTTTCGACACTTGTCGCACATATATTCGACACTTGTCGCACGATGGTTCGACACCTGTCAAAAGTTGCAGGTGCCGGCCTCTTGCACCGTTGTTGACTTAACAACGGATAGCAGTTACAGGTAACAGAATAAGGAAGAAGATGCGAGTACGTTACCGCACGGTGATGTGGAAGCAGCCTTGGTGCACTTCATACTTCACGTAGCAGCGGTTCTGTTCGCGCATGTCGTTCAGCACCTCGCTCAATACCCACTTCAAGGTGTCGTTGCGAACCTGCCTCCGCTCCTCGCCGGGAGCCTCAACCGTCTTGTAGCGATTGTAGCAAACGTCGAATGTAGTGCCGTAAAGGTGGCAGCTGTTCTGCGTGGCGTTGCCGTTGTGGCTGCGCAGTTTCTGCACGTCGTTCTTGCTGCGCATGACGCTGGTCACTATAATCTTGTGCAGCGGTACGCCCTTTACCTGCAGGCTGTCGAAGAAGTTACGCCCTATGTCCTGCAAAAGTACGGAGGCACGGGGCACCAGATACGGGATACTGCTGTGCAGGCGGTCGATGTAGAAGTAAGGATTTCCGCCCACATATACCAGCTCGGCCTTCCGACTTTCGGCCTCCGAACGGTCGGCAACGGGCGTAACGCCCCACTTCTGTGCCGCCACCAGCTGTACGTCATTTTGGTCAGGAAAAGCCCGACCGAAGTTGGGCACGCTGTAAATGCGGTTCTTGACCGGCGTGCCGTCGGCCTTGAAAAAGAGCGACTTCACCCCTTCAGGCAGCGGCATGGCGGAGTCTTTGGCCAAAGCAGTCATGGGAACAGACGCACGGACATCAGCATCACCCCCGGCGGCCACGGAGTCGGTATCGGCCGGTAGCACCGGTTGAGCCACGGCCTGCGGGCCACCATCCTGTCCGGCTATAGAGGGGTGCATGCACCGCAGCATGGCCAGAGCCACTACCACGAGACAAAAACCTTGCAAATATCTTTTTTTCGAGATTTTCATTCCAAACAGTCAGTTTTCGAGTGGCAAAGATACTAAAAAGTTAAAACAGCGAAGAGGAATAGCTGAAGTTTTTTGATTTATAGCCTTTTATTAATTATTGTTTTGTTTGTTCATATCACTTTCTTTTCGTAATTTTGCAGCGTTTACAGACAAATAGATTTTGATAGAGAAGCATATCATACTCGAAGACATTGACCCCGTAGTTTTCTACGGTGTAAACAACAGTCATCTGCAGATGATAAAGTCGCTGTTTCCCAAGCTTCGCATCGTGGCCCGCGGCAACGTCATCAAGGTGATGGGCGACGAGGAGGAGATGGTCAAGATAGAAGAAGACATCGAGTCCATGCGCCGCCATGTACTGAAATACAACTCGCTGAGCGAGGAAGACATCCTTGACATCAGCAAGGGGCACAAGACCAAGGCCGATGCCGTGAAGGGAGTACTGGTGTACAGCACGGCGGGGCGCCCCATCAAGAGCCGCTCGGAGAACCAGCAGAAGCTGATAGAGGCCTATGAGAAAAGCGACATGATATTCGCCGTGGGGCCAGCCGGTACGGGTAAAACCTACCTGAGCATAGCTCTTGCCGTGAAAGCGCTGAAAGAGAAGACGGCCAAGAAAATCATCCTCTCCCGCCCCGCCGTAGAAGCAGGCGAGAAACTGGGCTTCCTGCCCGGCGACATGAAGGACAAAATAGACCCCTATCTGCAACCGCTTTACGACGCGCTTGAGGACATGATACCCGCCGTTAAGCTGCAGGACATGATGGAGAAGCACATTATCCAGATAGCGCCGCTGGCCTTCATGCGCGGCCGAACGTTGAGTGATGCCGTCGTTATACTGGATGAAGCCCAGAATACAACCCCCGCCCAAATCCGTATGTTCCTTACCCGCATGGGCTGGAACACCAAAATGATTATCACGGGCGACATGACGCAGATTGACCTTCCACACGAGCAGAAAAGCGGCCTGAAGGAGTCGCTCAAGATACTCTCGGGCATCGAGGGCATCTCCGTCATCCTGATGAACAAGAAAGACATTGTGCGCCACAAGCTCGTTACCCGCATCGTGAATGCCTACGAAGCCTACGACAAGCGGATGGAGGAAAAACAAAAGGGCGCACACGCGGCAACTGCAACAGCCGAAGAAGAAAAGGAAAAGTGAGTTTAACCATTTAATAAAAAGGAGACCCAAGAGCCCTGTCTTCCCGGACAAGGCGCTGGGCAGGCAAAATTATGAGAGCTTTAACAAGTACTGATTTCCATTTTAACGGACAGAAGAGTGTGTACCACGGCAAGGTTCGCGACGTTTACAACATCAATGACGACCTGATGGTCATGATAGCGACCGACAGAATATCGGCGTTCGATGTTGTTCTGCCCAAAGGTATTCCTTTCAAAGGGCAGGTTTTGAACCAGATTGCTGCCAAGTTTCTGGATGCCACGAGCGACATCTGCCCCAACTGGAAACTTGCAGTGCCCGACCCAATGGTCACTATAGGACTCAAGTGCGAAGGTTTCAGGGTGGAGATGATCATCCGCTCCATCCTCACCGGCAGCGCCTGGAGAGCCTACAAGGACGGCTGCCGAGAGCTTTGCGGCGTCAAGCTGCCCGACGGCATGCGCGAGAACGAGCGTTTCCCGGAGCCCATTATCACACCAACAACCAAGGCGGACGAAGGTCACGACATGAATATCTCACGCGAGGAAATCATTGCCCAGGGGCTGATGAGTGCCGAGGATTATGCTGTCGTGGAAGACTACACGCACAAGCTGTTTGCCCGCGGACAGGAGATTGCTGCCAAGCGTGGGCTCATTCTGGTCGACACTAAGTACGAATTCGGCAAGCGCGACGGCAAGATTTACCTCATAGACGAAATCCACACCCCCGACTCCAGCCGTTACTTCTACGCCGACGGCTACGAGCAGAAGTTCAACAACGGCGAACCGCAGAGGCAACTCTCCAAGGAATTTGTCCGCCAGTGGCTCATCGAGCACAACTTCATGAACGAACCGGGGCAGACAATGCCAGAGATAACCGAGGAATATGCTGAGAGTGTGAGCGACCGCTACATTGAGTTGTACGAGCACATAACGGGCGAGGCCTTTGATAAGGCTGCAGAAGAAGATGGCGACATCGCTGCAAGAATAGAGCAGAACGTGGCCAGCTATCTTGCCACACGCCAATAACGCACTCCAAAACACAGAGCAACCGCAAGTGTACGAACAGGAAAAAATAAAGCCGTACGACGGCAACGGAGAGAAGAGCAAGCTCGTAGCGGGCATGTTTGACAACATTGCACCAACCTACGACACGCTCAATCACCGGCTGTCATGGAACATCGACAAAGGCTGGCGCAAGAAAGCCATCCGGCAACTGCTGCCCTATCGGCCGCAGACACTGCTGGACATTGCGACCGGAACGGGTGACTTCGCCATCCTGGCAGCCAGGATGCTCACCCCTAAATCACTCATCGGAGCCGACATCTCGGAAGGAATGATGGACATCGGACGGCAGAAAGTAAAGCGAGAGGGGCTGGACAAGGTTATCACTTTCAAGAAGGAAGACTGCCTGAACCTCTCTTTTGAGGACGAAACCTTTGATGCCGTGACGGCCGCTTTCGGCATCCGCAACTTTCAGGACCTCGACCAAGGACTCCGGGAGATATGTCGGGTGCTCAAAAACGGCGGCCATCTGAGCATTGTCGAGCTCACCACGCCCGTAAGTTTCCCCATGAAACAGCTCTTCCGCATCTATTCGCACACAGTGCTCCCCATCTATGGAAAGCTCATCAGCAAGGACAACAGCGCCTACAGCTATCTCACCTCGACGATAGAAGCGTTTCCGCAAGGCGAGCAAATGATGGAGATATTCAGAAAGGCAGGCTTCAGGGAGGCGTCGTTCAGGCGGCTCACCTTCGGCATCTGCACGATGTACTTCGCAGAGAAATAACAAACAACTGATTGATAAACCTAACTACAATGGACAAATACGGACTGATAGGCTATCCGCTGGGCCACTCGTTCTCCATCAGCTACTTCAACGAGAAGTTTGAGAACGAAGGTATCAACGCCGTGTACGAGAACTTTGAGATAGCTGACATCACGAACCTAAGAGAGATTTTGGACTCTTATCCCAATCTCAAAGGCCTCAATGTGACCATTCCCTACAAGGAGCAGGTCATCAGATATCTTGATTCGATAAGCCCCGCGGCCAAAGCCATCGGCGCCGTAAATGTAATCAGGATTACCCACAAGGGCAAGAAAGTGTTGCTCAAAGGGTTCAACAGCGATGTTATCGGGTTCACCCGCAGTATAGAACCCATGCTCGAACCGGCTCACAAGAAAGCTCTCATTCTGGGAACCGGTGGCGCCTCAAAGGCCATTAACTACGGTCTGCGTTCCTTGGGAATAGAAACAAAATTCGTGAGTCGCAGCAAGAAGAAGGACATGCTCACCTACCAAGAGCTTACCCCGGCCCACATGCAGGAATACAAGGTTATCGTTAACTGCACTCCCCTGGGCATGTATCCCAAGTTCGAGGAATGTCCGATGCTGCCCTATGAGGCCATGGACGACAAGACTCTGCTCTACGACCTCATCTACAATCCTGATGAAACCCTGTTCATGCAGCAGGGTCGCAAATACGGAGCAACCGTTAAGAACGGCTTGGAGATGCTCTTGTTGCAAGCCTTTGCAAGCTGGGACTTCTGGAACGGAAAGGAACAAGACAACCTCTAACCCCAAACAGACACAAGAAAACAGTACATGAATAATCAAGGTAGATATATGATGCGGGGCGTCAGCGCCGCCAAAGAAGACGTACACAACGCTATCAAGAACATAGACAAGGGCATTTTTCCGCAGGCCTTCTGCAAGATTATACCCGATATACTGGGCGGTGACCCCGAATACTGCAATATCATGCACGCCGACGGAGCCGGAACCAAGTCGTCGCTGGCCTACATGTACTGGAAGGAAACCGGCGACCTGAGCGTGTGGAAGGGTATTGCGCAGGATGCCATCGTGATGAATACCGACGATTTACTTTGCGTTGGCGCCGTAGACAACATTCTTGTATCGAGCACCATCGGGCGCAACAAGATGCTGGTAACGGGCGAAGTGATATCTGCCATTATCAATGGCACGGACGAGTTGTTGTCAGCCTTACGCCGGATGGGCATCGGCATCTGGCCCACCGGTGGCGAGACAGCCGACGTTGGCGACCTGGTGCGAACCATCATCGTAGATTCCACCGTTACCTGCCGCATGAAACGCAAGGACGTTATCAACAACGCAAACATCCGTCCGGGCGATGTCATCGTGGGATTGAGCTCCACCGGACAGGCCACCTACGAGCATGAATACAATGGCGGCATGGGAAGCAACGGACTGACCAGCGCGCGCCACGATGTTTTTGCCAACTACCTGAAGGATAAATACCCCGAGAGTTACGACCATGCCGTACCCGATGAGCTGGTGTACAGCGGCAAGTACAAGCTCACCGACGAAGTAGCAGACAGCCCGCTCACTGCCGGCAAGCTGGTTCTCTCCCCCACCCGCACCTATGCACCGGTCATCAAAAGGCTCCTGGACGAGCTGCGCCCTACCATTCACGGCATGGTTCACTGCACCGGCGGCGCACAGACCAAGGTGCTGCACTTCGTTGGCGAGAACTGCAAAGTAATCAAAGACAACATGTTCCCGGTACCTCCGCTGTTCCGGGCCATCCACGATTGCAGCGATACCGACTGGAAAGAGATGTACCAGGTGTTCAACATGGGGCACCGGATGGAGATATACGTCGGCCCCGAGACAGCCAAAAGGGTAATCGAGATAAGCCGGAGCTTCGGTATCGATGCCCAGGTCGTGGGCCGCATAGAGGAAGGCAGGCGCAGCCTGACCATTGAGTCGGAATACGGAACATTCAACTATTAATCAAGCAAAGCAAACAGTAAACCATACAACATGGCGGATAATAACAGCATATTAGAAAAGTTAGACGGCCTTGAAAGCCGGTTTGAAGAAATCAGCACGCTGATAACCGACCCGGAAGTCATAGCCGACCAGCAGCGCTTCGTTAAGCTGACAAAGGAATACAAAGACCTGAGCGACATCATGGATGCCCGCAAACGCTACGTGACATGCCTCTCTGCCATCAAGGAAGCCAAAGACATCATAGCCAACGAGACCGATGCCGACATGAAAGAAATGGCGCGCGAGCAGCTCTCGGAGAATGAGGCGCTGCAGCCAAAGCTGGAAGAAGAAATCAAAATAGCATTGGTTCCGAAAGACCCGGAAGATGCCAAAAACGTGCAGATGGAAATCCGCGCCGGAACCGGAGGCGACGAAGCAGCGCTCTTTGCGGGCGATCTCTTCAGCATGTACAAGAAGTTCTGCGACTCCAAAGGCTGGAGCCTGAGCATAACTTCGGCCTCGGAGGGCGCCGTGGGCGGATTTAAGGAGATTGACTTCGCCGTTTCGGGCGACAACGTGTACGGCACCCTGAAATACGAGAGCGGCGTTCACCGCGTGCAGCGGGTACCCGCCACCGAGACCCAAGGCCGCATGCACACCAGCGCGGCCACAGTGGCAGTGCTGCCGGAGGCCGACAAGTTCGAGGTAAACATCAACGAAGGCGACATCAAGTGGGACACTTTCCGCTCCAGCGGTGCCGGCGGCCAGAATGTCAACAAGGTGGAATCAGGCGTCCGACTGCGCTATCCGTGGAAGAATCCCAATACCGGCGAGACCGAGGAAATTCTCATTGAGTGTACCGAAACACGCGACCAGCCCAAGAACAAGGAGCGTGCGCTCTCACGCCTGCGTACCTTTATTTATGACAGGGAGCACCAGAAGTATGTCGACGACATAGCCAACCGCCGCAAGAGTCTGGTCTCCACAGGCGACCGCTCGGCCAAGATACGCACCTACAACTTCCCCCAGGGCCGTGTTACCGACCACCGCATAGGTTACACTACGCACGACCTGCAGGGCTTCCTCGGCGGAGACATACAGGACATGATAGACCATCTGACCGTGGCGGAGAATGCTGAGCGCATGAAAGAAGCAGAACTATAAACATATCATAGTTATGGGATTTTGGAATGAATTAAAGGAAGAGTGGACTTGGAAAAGCATCAAACGAAATTGGCCTGACTATGTGGCCATCATCCCTGCATTCTGTGTTGCAGAACCATATCGCGGAACTTGGAAGTTTTTCTTGATTTGGTGTATTACCTTTATTATTTCAAGATTTGTCATTCTCGCCGTTAAAAAGTTAATAAGCAAATGACACGACAAGAATTCTTCCGCCCTTTTGTAAAAGCCAAGCATTGGGAAATTGCATTATGCATAGCCATTGGTTGCATAGCCATCTTCTATGCACAATATGCTCCCAGTATCTGGGCGGCCTTGCTGGTATTCTTGCTCTGGTATTGCTTCGTGTTTTTCGTTTTCTTGCTCATTAAACACTTATCTAAAAAATGAATAGACAACAACTCGTAGAACAGATTTTCGCTAAGAAATCGTTCCTTTGTGTGGGATTGGACACCGACCTGAAGAAAGTTCCTGCACATATCCTGAAGGAAGAAGACCCTATCTTCGCCTTCAACAAGCAGATTATTGATGCTACGGCGCCCTATTGCGTGAGCTACAAACCGAACCTCGCCTTCTATGAGGCATTCGGAGTAAAGGGACTCATCAGTTTCGAGAAGACCGTGAGCTATCTCAAGGAGAACTATCCCCATCACTTTATCATAGCTGATGCAAAGCGCGGAGACATCGGGAACACCTCTGCAATGTATGCCCGCACGTTCTTCGAGACCTACGATGTAGATGCGCTTACCGTAGCTCCCTACATGGGCGAAGACAGCGTGCAGCCTTTCCTCGACTATCAGGACAAATGGGTTATCCTGCTCGCCCTCACCTCAAACAAGGGCAGCCACGACTTCCAGCTCACCGCCGACAGCGAGGGGCAACGCCTGTTCGAGAAGGTGATAAGCAAGAGCCAGGAATGGGGAACCTATGAAAACATGATGTACGTGGTAGGTGCCACGCAGGGCGAAATGTTCAGAGACATACGCCGGGTGGCTCCCAACCACTTCCTGCTGGTTCCCGGCATTGGCGCCCAGGGCGGCAGTCTGCAGGACGTGTGCCGGTATGGAATGATTAAAGACTGCGGCCTCTTGGTCAATTCCTCACGTGGCATTATCTACGCCGGCAGCGAGGAAGACTTCGCCGAGATTGCTGCACAGAGGGCGAAAGAACTGCAGCAACAGATGGCTACGGAGCTGGCAAAGATAAGATAACAAGCCACCGAAAGAGCGAAAGATACCCATCGCCGATGCCGTTCTTTTTCCGTCGGCAGGAAAGAGGTATCGTTCAAGCCGCTTGGAGATGCCCATCAAGGCGCTTGAACGATACCTTCAAGAAGCTAAAAGCATACCTCCAAGAAACCGGGTTAGCACCACCAACGAGAAGTGATTGATAATCAACGGATTAAACTAATTGTTTTCAACTCGCTGAAAAGTACTCGGAAAACAGCTTGCCGGCAAGGAGTTTTCTGCGAGCTGACGGTCTCCTGCAACCTGCCCCGACATCCCGCGCGGGCAAAGATGCCGCCACCAACTGCGCGGCAGAACATCCTCCACACGCAAAATCAACTGTAAACACAACGCAAGTGAACGACGCAAAAATCATCAACGACCCCGTATTCGGCTTCATCAAGATTCCCCAGGGCCTTCTGCTCAGCCTTGTCAAGCATCCGCTCATGCAGAGGCTCACGCGCATCAAGCAGCTGGGGCTGGCCTCGGTGGTATATCCGGGTGCCCAGCACACCCGTTTCCAGCACTCGCTGGGCGCCTACTACCTGATGAGTGAGGCCATTACGTCGCTCACACAAAAAGGTATATTCATCTTCGACAGCGAAGCCGAGGCCGTACAGGCTGCCATCCTGATGCACGACATCGGGCACGGCCCCTTCTCGCACGTGCTGGAGAACACCCTCATCCGCGGCATCTCGCACGAGGAAATATCCCTGATGATGATGGAACAGATAAACCGGGAGCTGAACGGAGAGCTCAACCTGGCCATCATGATATTCAAGGATGAGTACCCGAAGCGCTTCCTCCACCAGCTCATCAGCAGTCAGCTGGACATGGACAGGCTCGACTACCTGCGCCGGGACAGCTTCTACACGGGCGTGAACGAAGGCAACATAGGCTCGGCACGCATCATCAAGATGCTCAATGTGGTGGACGACAGCCTGGTAATAGAGTCAAAAGGCATCTATTCCATAGAGAATTACCTCACTTCACGCCGCCTGATGTACTGGCAGGTGTACCTCCACAAAACCGCCGTGGCCTGTGAGAAGATACTTGTAAACCTGCTGCTGAGGGCCAAACAGCTGGTTACGGAGGGCAAGAACCTGTTTGCTCCCCCCGCCCTGCGCTACTTTCTGGAGAACGAGGTCAATGCAGCGTTCTTCCAATCCCATCCGAACGCGCTGCACTACTACGAGCAATTAGACGACAACGACATTTGGAGCAGCCTGAAGGTGTGGGCCGGCAACGAGGACAAAATTCTCTCCATGCTCGCTCGCGACATGGTTGAACGCCGCCTCTTCAAGGTAGAAGTGCGCGATACGCCCTACTCCGAAGAAGAACTCGACGACGTGCGCCGTCGTCTCTCGGTCGAAGCAGGAGTCTCACTTGCCGATGCCCGGTATTTTATGAGCGTCAATACGATACAAAAAGACATGTACGATATCAACGACGACCATATCTCCATCCTTTATAAAGACGGTGCAATCAAGGATATTGTGGATGCTTCCGAAATACTGAACGTAGCTTTGCTTTCAAAAAAAATTCGCAAATATTACCTTTGTTATCAGCGTTTCTGAATTATATTTGCTATATTTGCAGAATAATTCAATCAGATTGAACATAACATGGAATTTACTGCAAGACAAATAGCCCAATTCATTGAGGGGAAAGTTGAAGGTAACGAGAATGCTACTGTCCATACTTTTGCGAAAATCGAAGAAGGAGTTCCCGGTGCGATTTCTTTCCTCGCCAACCCCAAATATACCCACTACATCTACGAAACACAATCCAGTATAATCCTTGTTGATGAAACTGTAGAAATAGAAAAGCCCGTAAAGCCAACGCTCATCAGGGTGAAAAATGCACGCGACTGCGTGGCCAGGCTCCTGCAAATGTACGAAGCCGCCAAGCCCAAGAAGCAAGGTATAGACACCCTGGCATTCATCTCGCCCAAAGCCAAGATAGGCAACAACGTGTATGTTGGCGCATTTGCCTACATAGGCGACGGGGCTGAGATAGGCGATGGCTCGCAAATATACCCGCACGCAACCATCATGGACAACGTAAAGCTCGGGCAGAACTGCCTCATTTATCCCAATGTAAGCATCTACCAAGGTTGTGTGGTGGGCAATCAGGTAACCATCCACTCGGGTAGTGTCATCGGTTCTGATGGCTTCGGATTTGCACCCAACGGAGAGGGGTATGACAAGATACCGCAAATAGGCATAGTAACCATTGAGGACAACGTGGAGATTGGGGCCAACACCTGTATCGACCGGTCGACAATGGGAAGCACTTACGTGCGCAAAGGCGTAAAACTGGACAACCTGGTGCAGATAGCCCACAATACCGATATTGGCGAGAATACCGTTATGAGCGCCCAGGTAGGCATTGCAGGCTCTACCAAGGTGGGCCAATGGTGCATGTTCGGGGGCCAGGTAGGCATAGCCGGACACATCAAGATAGGCAACAAGGTGTTTCTTGGTGCACAGTCGGGCGTTCCCGGTAACATAAAGGACGACCAGACGCTGATAGGCACTCCGCCCATGGAACCTAAACCCTACTTTAAATCGCAGGCCATCTTCCGCAGACTGCCGGAGATATACAAGCAACTGAACGAACTCCAAAAAGAAGTAGAAAACCTAAAGGCTTTACATAAATAACAGCAACAGAGACCAAAGCCTGCATGGCAAATGGAGGGAAATCTTGCCCATAGAGGCACTAAGAGCTCACGGAGCAGGACTTCATCCATAAACTAAAAACGTAATAAATGGAAACAGCAAAGCAGACAACCCTGAAAGGGAGCTTCTCTCTTTTCGGCAAAGGACTTCATACAGGCTTGAACCTGACGGTTACATTTAACCCGGCTCCTGAAAATACAGGATACAGGATTCAACGTATAGATGTTGATGGCCAGCCCATTATTGATGCAATAGCAGAGAAGGTGCTGACCACCGACCGCGGCACTACCATTGGCGATGGAAACATCAAGATATCGACCATAGAGCACGGCATGGCAGCCCTCTATGCAATGGGGATAGACAATTGCCTCATTCAGGTAAATGGCCCCGAGTTCCCTATCCTCGATGGGTCGGCTGCCATGTATGTTGACAAGATAAACGAAGTAGGAATAGTAGAACAGAATGCGCAGAAGGACTATTACATCATTCGCAAGAAGATAGAGATAAAGGATGAAACGACAGGCTCAAGCATCATCATCCTGCCCGATGAGCAGTTCTCCATTACGGCCATGTGTTCCTTTGATTCCAAGTTCATCAGCAGCCAGTTTGCTACACTTGATGACATCAAGAACTTTGCAGAGGAAATAGCACCGGCCCGTACTTTCGTCTTTGTACGGGATATCGTTCCGCTGCTGGAACATAATCTCATCAAAGGCGGCGACCTGGATAACGCCATTGTTATCTATGAACGCGAGGTTAGCCAGGACAAACTCGACCAACTTGCCGATGTGCTGAAGGTTGCCCGCATGGATGCCACGAAGATTGGCTACATCCAGCACAAGCCTTTGATATGGGATAACGAATGCACCCGCCACAAGCTCCTTGACATCATAGGCGACATGGCGCTCATTGGGCGCCCGCTCAAGGGGCGTATCATCGCAACCCGACCGGGCCACACGGTCAACAACAAGTTTGCCCGGCTGATGCGCAAGGAAATCCGCAAGCATGAAATCCAGGCCCCAATCTACGATCCCAACGAAGAACCCATCATGGATAACATCCGTATCAGGCAACTGCTTCCGCATCGCTATCCCATGCAACTGGTTGACAAGGTTATCTCCATGGGGCCAACCAGCATTGTGGGCATCAAGAATGTAACAGCCAACGAGCCGTTCTTCCAGGGGCACTTCCCCGAAGAACCCGTCATGCCGGGCGTACTCCAGATAGAAGCTATGGCACAATGCGGAGGCCTGCTCGTGCTGAGCCAGCTTGAAGAACCAGAACGATGCTCTACTTACTTCCTGAAAATAGACGACGTAAAATTCAGACAGAAAGTAGTTCCCGGCGACACGCTGCTCTTCAGGGTCGAGATTCTACACCCCGTACGCCATGGCATCAGTTCGATGAAAGGCTATATGTTTGTTGGTGACCATGTAGTATCAGAAGCTACATTTACTGCTCAAATTGTAAATAACAAGTAACATGAATCAGATTAGCCCGTTAGCATTTGTACATCCTGAGGCCCAAATAGGAGACAATAACATCATCGGTCCTTTCTGTTATATTGACCGCAATACTGTCATTGGCAATAATAATGTCATGCAGAATGGTGTAACTATCAACAGCGGTGCAAGAATAGGCAATGGCAACGAGTTCTTTCCTGGTTCAAGCATAGCCACCAAACCCCAAGACCTGAAATACAAGGGTGAGGATACTATCTGTGAGATAGGCAACAACAACAGCATTCGCGAGAACGTAACGGTTTCGCGCGGAACTGCCTCCAAAGGCACTACGCAGCTTGGAAACAACTGCCTGCTCATGGAGAACATGCACATAGCACACGACTGTTTCTTCGGAGACAACCTCATAATCGGCAATTCTACCAAATTTGCCGGTGAAGTTACCGTAGACAGCAATGCCATCATTTCGGCCTCGGTACTGTGCCATCAGTTCTGTCACATCGGCGGATACGTCATGATACAAGGTGGAAGCAGGTTCTCTCAGGACATTCCGCCCTACATCATTGCCGGCAAGGATCCCATCCGCTATGCCGGAATAAACATCGTGGGACTGCGGCGTCATGGATTCAGCAACGAGCTCATAGACCACATCCACAACGCCTACCGCCTGCTCTACTCCAAGGGCATCATGGCAGAAGGTATTCAGGAAATTAAGAACAACTTGCAAATTACCCCCGAAATACAATATATCATTGATTTTGTCAGCTCATCCAATCGCGGCATTATCAGATAAATTTAAATGCAGTATGCGGGTATCCGTCTTCAGCGAGCCAGCATGTTGCTTTTTCTTTCCATGAGATGAACTATTTAGTTGTTGTCCTTGGACCTACAGGGGTGGGTAAAACAGAATTATGCCTGCAGATAGCAGAGCATCTGCATACGCCAATCATCAATGCGGATTCCAGACAAATATTCGCAGAACTGCCCATTGGCACTGCTGCTCCTACACCAGAACAACAACAGCGGGTGAAGCATTTTTTTGTAGGCAACCATCACCTGCAAGACTACTACAGCGCTTCCATGTTCGAGCAGGACACCTTGAGCCTGCTTGGCCACCTTTACTGCCAAAACAATGTGGCGTTACTGGCAGGTGGCTCCATGCTTTATATTGATGCTGTATGTAAAGGCATAGACGATATACCGACTGTTGCCCCGGCCATACGAGAAATGATGAAACGGCGCTTGAAGGAAGAAGGATTACCCGCTCTGAGTGAAGAACTTAAGAAACTGGATCCTGTCCATTGGGAGATAGTAGACAAGAATAATCCACGTCGCGTTGTTCATGCGCTGGAGATCTGTCACATGACCGGGAAGACTTATACTTCCTTCAGAACGAATAGGACCAAAGAACGTCCATTCAAAATCATCAAGATTGGGCTTAACCGTGCTCGTGCTGAACTCTATGAACGCATCAATGCACGTGTTCTCGACATGATGGAAAAAGGATTGGAAACAGAGGCACGCAAGGTTTATCCACTCCGAAGGCTCAACTCCCTGAATACAGTTGGCTATCGCGAACTCTTCAGTTATTTTGATGGTTCAATTCCCTGCGAGGAAGCTGTCAGGCAGATACAGTCTAACACCAGGCAGTACATGCGCAAGCAACTCACTTGGTTCAAGAAAGACGCGAGCATCAAATGGTTCCATCCCGACAATATTAAAGAAATTATAAATTATATCGACAATTCGATTTAGATACCGTTATATTTCGTACTTTTGTGCCAAATAACTACTCCACAACAGGAGCCTATCCGTGAATTATGAACAAGATAAAAAGATTTTTCAGCATGACCTGGGGTAAGATCAAGGCTTTTTGGCCTTGGTATAAATCTCTTTACATAGGTAAGCCCTGGTGGAAGAAAACCATTGTTGCATTTGTTTCATGCCTCGTGGCCTTCTTCTTGTATCTGGGCATGGTCGATGTAAACTTCCTCTGGCTTTTCGGTAAGAGCCCCGGTTATTTCTCCGGTATCATGGACCCGCAGACCAGTCAGGCTTCAGAGATATACAGTGCAGACGGCAAGTTGATAGGAAAATACTTCAACGAGAACCGCACGCCAGTTAAATACGACGAGGTAAACCCCGACTTCTTCAAAGCTCTCATTGACACAGAAGACGAAAGGTTCTACCATCACTGGGGTATCGACCCCATCGGAATATTCGCTGCAGCTAAAGACGCTTTGCTCAGTCACGACGGTCGAGGCGCCTCTACCATTACCCAGCAGCTGGCAAAGAACATGTTCCGCGTTCGCAGCCAGTATTCTACTGGTTTGCTGGGAAAGATTCCCGGACTGCGGATTTTGATTGTAAAGAGCAAGGAATGGATTATCGCCACCAAACTCGAAACCGCGTACACCAAGAACGAAATCCTCACGATGTATGCCAATACGGTAGATTTTGGTTCCAACTCGTATGGTATCAAGACAGCAGCCAAGACCTACTTCAACACCACTCCAGCCCAGCTCACCACCGACCAGGCTGCCGTGCTTGTAGGTATGCTCAAGGCCACCACTTTCTATAATCCGCGCTTGAACCCAGAGAACAGTCTCAAACGCAGGAATACCGTGCTCAGCAACATGGTTAAACTCGGCGACTTGTCTAACGAGCAATATGCCAAGCTGTCACAGCTACCCATCAAACTCGACTTCAAGGTCGAGGAAAATTACGACGGACAGGCTCTTTACTTCCGCGAAGCCATTGCCGACTACCTGAAGAAAGAAGGGTTCCTGGACGAAGGATACGACCTTTACTCCAGCGGACTGAAAATATACACCACCATAGACACCCGGATGCAGAAGTACGCTGAAGCTGCTGCCATCAAACAGATGAAGCAGGTGCAGCGAAACTTCGAGAATCATTGGGGAGCTTGGAACAAGCGCGAATGCTGGATTGACGAGAACGGAAACGTCATACCCAACTTCATCGAAGGCATAGCCCAGCGGCAGCCGGTTTACAAATATCTGGAAGCCAAGTACCCCGATCAGCCCGACTCGATTCTGTATCACCTGAACCAGCCTCACAAGGTCAAGGTCTTTGATTACGAAAAGGGAACCAAGGAGATGGAGCTGTCGACCATGGACTCCATTCGTTACATGGTTCATTTCATGCACTGCGCAATGGTAGCCATGGAGCCTCAAACCGGCGCGGTAAAAGCATGGGTGGGCGACATTGACTTCAGCTCGTGGAAATATGACAAGGTTACGGCAATGCGCCAGCCAGGCTCTACCTTCAAGCTCTTTGTCTATACCGAAGCCATGAACCAAGGACTTACGCCATGCGACAAGCGGCGCGACGAGTACATCTCCATGCAGGTATATGACAAGAAGAAACACGAGACAACCACTTGGACACCCTCCAACGCCAATGGTTCGTTCTCCGGAGACTCCATACCACTAAAGAGTGCCTTTGCAAAGAGCATCAACTCTGTGGCCGTAAGGCTTGGACAAGAAATGGGCATCCAACGTATCATCGAGACAGCTCACAAGATGGGCATCAGCAGTCCACTCGACGATGCCCCTTCCCTTGCCCTGGGTTCCAGCGACGTCAATCTGCTCGAGATGACCAATGCTTACTGTACAATCTCCGATAACGGCAAGCACCACGCACCGGTTCTCATCACCCGCATTCTGGATAAAGACGGCAACGAAGTCTACATTGGCCCAACAACTTCCGAGCAGGTTATTCCGTACAAGAGCGCCTTCCTGATGCAGCAGATGCTCCAGGGCGGCATGCGCGAGCCGGGAGGAACCAGCCAGAGCCTGTGGGGATATGTAGGCGATGCACGCGACACAGAGTTTGGCGGTAAGACCGGAACTTCCAACAACCACTCCGATGCCTGGTTCATGGCCGTAAGTCCCAAGTTGGTGGTAGGCGCATGGGTAGGCGGCGAGTACCGGAGCATTCACTTCAGAACCGGAGCATTGGGACAAGGCAGCCGAACTGCCCTCCCCATCTGCGGCTATTTCCTGCAATCGGTTCTCCGCGACCCTGCTTTCCAGCATTATCATGCCAAGTTCGACCGTCCTCACGATGAGGGTATAACCAAGGACATGTACCAGTGTGCCAGCTACTATCAGCCCGTAAGGCGCGATACAGTCAAGCGCGACACCCTCCAGTCAACATCCGAGGAGATAGTACTCGACGAGAATGGCAATCCTTTTATCAAGAAGATAGAGGAAGAAGGCGAAAAGGCGCTCGAACAAAAGAATAAGACCGAGAAACGAAAACCCACCGAGGAAGTCGTCAACTTCGATGACCTTTAACGAATTGCAGAGGCAGGTTTCCCGGAAATCTGCCTCTGTCTGCCTATGGAAATGTCAAAGTCAGAAGTCCAGAACATAGACTTGGGTAACACTGAGTTGCAAAACGCGCTTCAAATTATCCAGTTTACCCGCCGCTCGCTGTTCCTCACCGGAAAGGCAGGGACGGGTAAATCTACTTTTCTCCGCTATATAGCAGCAACCACAAAGAAGAAGCACATCATTCTGGCTCCCACGGGTATAGCCGCCATCAATGCCGGAGGCTCTACCCTGCACAGCTTCTTCAAGTTGCCTTTCCACCCGCTGCTGCCCAACGACTCCAGATATTCGCCCCGTAACATCCGCGACACCTTGAAGTACAACGGCGAGAAGCGAAAGCTCCTGAGAGAGGTGGAACTCATCATCATCGATGAGATTTCCATGGTCAGAGCCGACATCATAGACTTCATAGACAAGGTTCTGCGCATCTACAACCGCAACATGCGCGAGCCCTTTGGCGGCAAGCAGCTGCTCCTTGTGGGCGACATTTACCAGCTGGAGCCTGTGCTCAAGCAGGAGGACCGGCAACTGCTGAACCCGTTCTACCCGTCGGCGTTCTTTTTTGATGCCCGCGTATTCCGCGAGATGCAGCTCGTTTCCATTGAGCTGAAGAAAGTCTACAGGCAATCGGATCCCACTTTTATCAACATTCTCGACCACATCCGCACGTCGCAGGTCAGTGCGGCCGACCTCATGCTGCTCAACAAAAGGGTTGGTGCCGGTTTTGAAGAAACAGGCGACAGCGCACCCCAGTCGTCCACTAACCTCTCCATCACCCTCTCTACCCGGCGCGATACCGTTGATTACATTAATGAGAAGAAACTCGACGAGCTACCGGGCGACAAGACCATGTTCCGCGGTTGGATAGAAGGAGAGTTCCCGGAAAGCAGCCTCCCCACGCCCATGGAGCTGGAACTCAAGGCTGGCGCGCAAGTTCTCTTTATCCGCAACGACAAGGAGAAGCGATGGGTTAACGGCACACTGGGAACCATCATCGGCTTTGGCGACGAGAAAGACGGAATTATCTACGTGAGAACGGAAAGCGGAGAAGACTATGATGTGGAGCGCGAAATATGGAGCAACACCCGATACACATTCAACGAAACGGAGAAGAAAATAGAAGAAGAGGAAATAGGCAATTACACCCAGTTCCCCATCCGCCTGGCCTGGGCCATCACGGTGCATAAGAGTCAGGGCCTCACCTTCAACCGCGTGAAGATTGACTTTACCGGTGGAGTCTTTGCGGGCGGCCAAACCTACGTGGCCCTTTCACGCTGCACCTCGCTTGGTGGCATCACGCTGCAGGAGCCCATACGCCGAGACGAGGTCTTCGTAAGGGCAGAAGTGCAGAACTTTGCACGCAACTACAACAACCTCAACATTATTAATACAGCCCTGCAGCAAAGCAAAGCCGACAAACAGTACTACGATGCCGTGCAGGCTTTTGACAAGGGCGACATGCAGCAGGCGCTCGACAACTTCTTTCTCGCCATCCACAGCCGTTACGATATCGAGAAACCGGCAGCCAAACGGCTGTTAAGGCGAAAGCTCAACATCGTGAACAGGCAGCGTGACGAAATCTGTCGGCTCAAAGAGGAGGCCCGACGAAAGGAGGACATGCTCAAGAGGCTGGCCGTAGAATACGTTTCGATGGGCAAAGACTGCGAGCGCGAAGGCTTTACGGATGCTGCCATCCGCAACTACGAGAAGGCGCTGGAACTATGCCCCGACATACCTGCGGCTAAGCGCAGAATAAAGAAACTGCGCCCCCAGTAGCCCGTCGCGCACCTTGCGCGGGGGTTACCGCGCCTCTCCACCGTCCTCGTACAGATAGAACATGCGCTCCATCAGCTGCCATTTACCGGCACTGGTGTCGCCCTCCTTGCATTTCTGGAAAACGGCCACATAGTCTTCCCACTCCTGCTGGCGCGGCAGGCGGGCCAGTTTCTCCATAGCCTTGTCCCAGTCAAAGTCGAGCGACGTCTCAATCACCATCACCACCCGCGAGCCGATGATGTATTCTTCCATTTCCAGAATACCCACTTCCTTGATGCCGGCCTTTATCTCCGGCCAGAAGTTCTCGCGCCTGTGCGCATCGCGATATCTGCCGATGAGCTCCGGCTCATCTTTCAAATCCATCGTCTCCACGTACCGCTTCACGGGCTGGTCATACTTTTTCACTCTAAATCCTTCAGTCATTTTATGTTGCGTTAGGGTTGCTGCAAAAGTACGCATTTATTTCTTCATATCCAAGTTTGGCACCGGTTTCGGCCGTTTTTGTCAGCATCTGCCTGCCATATCATGTGCGGGTTACGATTGTCATAGCTTTTTATTATCTCTCCATTCCCCGCTCTCACATCTTTTGCTTAACTTTGCAGACAGGTTAATTAAGACACAAAACGACATGTTGAAGAAGCTGTTTATGCTGCTGATACTCTCGGGCGCCGTGCTGACTGCCCAATCCCAAATCAAGAGACCCAAGTTAGTGGTTGGTCTGGTGGTAGACCAAATGAGGTGGGACTACCTGTACTATTATTACAATGAGTTTGGAGAAGGAGGGCTGAAGCGCCTCGTCAATGAGGGATTCAGCTGCGAGAACACCATGATAAACTACGTTCCCACGGTTACGGCCATTGGTCATTCCAGCATCTACACCGGCTCCGTGCCTGCTCTTACGGGCATCACGGGCAACAACTTCTTCATCGACGGCCGCCCAACCTACTGCTGCGAGGACTCTACCGTACGCAGTGTGGGCTCACGGAGCAAGGAAGGACAGATGTCTCCGCGCAACCTGCTGGCCTCAACCATTGGCGACGAACTGAAAATAGCCACCGACTACAAGGCTAAGGTCATAGGCGTAGCACTCAAGGATCGCGCCGCCATCTTGCCCGTAGGCCACACTGCCGACGCCGCCTACTGGTGGGACACCTCGGCCGGCCACTACGTGAGCAGCACTTTCTACATGAATCAGCTCCCCCGATGGGTACAAGATTTCAACAAAGTCAACCGCCAGAAGCCCGGAACCGACGTTAAAACGAGTACGCAGGGCATTACGCTGACTTTCAAGATGGCCGAAACGGCACTGGAGAAAGAGCAGATGGGACAGGACGACATCACCGACCTGCTGGCCGTAAGCATATCGTCTACCGATGCCATAGGCCACACCTACGGCACCAGAGGCAAGGAGAACTACGACGCCTACATGCAGTTGGACAAGGACCTGGCCCACTTTCTCAGCCTGCTCGACAGCAAGATAGGAAAGGACAACTATCTGCTCTTTCTCTCGGCCGACCACGGTGCCGCCCACAATGCCAACCTCCTGAAACATCATCGGATTTCTGCCGGAGGCTACAGCATCAGCAGCCAGAGCCCAAAGCTCAACGAATACCTTGCCCAGCAGTATGGAGTAAAAAATCTGATTGTGGGTACCAACTCCAACCGCATATTCCTGAATCATGCCAAGGCAGCCCAGGCGGGGATAGCACTGGCCGACATCAAACGGACTGCTATAGAATGGCTGAAGCAAGACGAACGCGTGATGTACGCAGTAGACTTCAGCAACGCAGAATATGAAAGCATGCCGCAAGTCATCAAAGAACGCATCATCAATGGCTACAACGCCCGCCGCAGCGGCGACATCTACGTCGTTACGCTACCCGAGTACGTGGAAGACAGCGTCACGCCACAGTACAAAGGCACCAACCACTCTATGTGGAATCCCTACGACAGCCACATACCACTGGTTTTCATGGGCTGGGGCATTGGGCACGGCAGCACCGTTGCTCCCACCCGCATTGTTGACATAGCGCCCACGGTGTGCGCCATGCTCCACATTCAGATGCCCGACGCCTGCGTAGGAGATGCCATCCGGCAGGTTGTGGAATAACCGGCAAAGGTCTAAAAGCATACCTTCGGGAACTTTCGACACTTGTCGCACATGAATGCGACACTTGTCGAACGATTGTGTGACAAGTGTCGAAAGTTCCCGAAGCATATAGATTGCACGGCCGGCAAGCCCTTTTGGGAAGGGAAATACGGGTAGATTGCAAACCTGCTCCACAGCTTGCCCATCTTCCTTTCAGCCGGAAACGAAAAAAGGCGGACCCTTTCGAGTTCGCCTTCTGTGTGTAATCTAAGAAGATTATGCTTCGGCAGGAGTTTCTGCAGCAGCCTCGGGAGCAGCCTCACCCTCTGCAGGAGCAGCGGCGGGAGCTTCTTCAGCAGCCTTTGCAGCCTCGGCTTCAGCCTTAGCGGCAGCCTCGGCAGCCTTCTTGTCTGCCACCTTCTTAGCGATAGCTTCGTTAACCTTCTTCTCTGCCTCCAGCTCTTTGGCAGCAGCTTCCTTCTTGCTCTTCACGTCGTTTTCACGAACCGAGTTGAGCTTCTGGTCCTTGCCGGCCTTCCATGCGTCGAACTTCTGCTGGCATGCAGCTTCGTCGAAAGCGCCCTTCTTTACACCTCCGCGGAGATGCTTCATCAGGTAAACGCCCTCCTTCTGGAGAATGTTGCGCACTGTGTCTGTGGGCTGAGCGCCTGTCTCTACCCAGTAGAGAGCACGATCGAAATTCAAATCTACGCTTGCAGGATTGGTGTTGGGGTTGTAAGTACCAATCTTCTCAGTAAATCTACCATCACGTGGTGCTCTTGCATCGGCGATAACAATGCTGTAGTAAGCATAGTTCTTGCGACCGCCGCGCTGTAATCTGATTTTTGTTGCCATTTTTTTAATTAACTTTTTAAATGAGGTTTGAATTTTATGCCATTAACTCGTAACAGCGGGTGCAAAGGTACTAAAAAACAGAGAGACAGCACGCATGGTGCAAGAAGAATACTTGACGGTTTAATAATTATTAACCAAGGAGCACCAACGGCGGATTCCATAAGCAAGTGCAAAGTTAGGCAATTCTTTCCTTAATGAGGTCTTTAGGCTTCCCAAATCCGTTTTTCTTTCTTGGCCTGTTGTTCAATTTTTCCATCACGTGTCTGATATACTGCTTTGTTATTCCCCTGAAATCCGTCTTCTTGGGTATATACTGCCTGATGAGTCCGTTCATGTTCTCTATGGCCCCCTTCTCCCATGACGAGTATGGATGTGCGAAGTAAACGGTCGTGTCCAGTTCCCTTGCGATGATTTGGTGTGCGGCAAACTCAGTGCCGTTGTCAGTCGTTATGGTCC
>NZ_FOHY01000023.1:0-38702 GCF_900111525.1 Prevotella sp. kh1p2 | reverse complement strand
TCCCCGCTCTGAGACAGGGCAGTGATTACCTGGCATCGGATTTTTTTCGGATACGGATGTTGAACTTCTTCTCGGCCAGGTCTATCATCGTGGAAGTGGCCAGGCAGCGGAGTTTCTCCTGAGCCAGTTCCTTCTTCAGGCGCTTCAGTTCAGCTTCATGCGCCTTGCGTTCCTCGAGCAGCTGGGCGCGAAGTTCGTCGAGCGTGGTTGGCAGTTCTTCGTGTTTCATAAGCAAGGGAATTGATGAGTTGTCGGGGTGGCCGTACGCGCGGAGGTATCCGAAGAATGTCGCCACGGGAATGCCGGCATTTGTGGAAAAGGCGCGTATCGACAGGCCACTCGTGAGGTACCGACGTAATAACTCTAGTTTTTCGATTTCATTGTACTGTTTCATGACTTTTTACTTTTTTTGTTTGATGTAAACTGTCAACTTATTCAGTACAGGTCACTGTGAAAAGCAGATGTGGAGTAGAGGAATTTCCTCCAATCTGCCACCGGAACAGGAGGAGGCATTATTGTTTATACTCGCTTCCAGAGCACTTTCCGGGTCAGACAGGTTACTTCGGGTTTGTTGCGTAGGCTTCAACTTTCTGCTGCCGTTATGATTATATGGAAAGAAAAGCCGATTTATTTTTCGCTTTCAACTAAAATACTTATATTTGCAATCAAAATTAAAACATCTGAAGAATGAATCTTAAAGTACGCTTGGCAGCCATGAACTTCCTGGAGTTCGCTGCGTGGGGAGCCTATCTCACCTCTATGGGAACATATCTCGTCCAGATAGGATTGGCTCAGAACATCGGCTGGTTTTACGCCATGCAGGGCATTGTTTCCATCTTCATGCCTGCCATCATGGGCATCATAGCCGACCGCTGGATTCCGGCGCAGCGCCTGCTCGGCCTGTGCCATCTGGTGGCGGGTATCTTTATGTTCGGTGCCTCGTACTATGCCGTACATGCGGGCCATGCGGTTTCGTTCTCCACTTTATTCACCCTCTACTCGCTGAGCGTGGCTTTCTACATGCCAACGCTCGCGTTGAGTAATTCCGTTGCTTACTTCTCGCTCACCCAGGCGGGCCTGGATACGGTGAAAGACTTTCCTCCTATCCGCGTGTTCGGCACGATAGGCTTCATTTGTACCATGTGGTTTGTCGACCTCATGGGATTTCAGCCCAACCATAATCAGTTTATCACGTCAGGTGCTGTGAGTATTCTGCTGTTTCTGTACACCTTTACGTTGCCTCATTGCAAGACCAATGCCGGCGGCGAAACTAAGAGTATGGTCGATGCGTTCGGCCTGCGAGCCTTCACGTTGTTCAAGCAGAAGAAGATGGCTATCTTCTTTATATTCTCCATGTTGCTGGGTGTCAGCCTGCAGATAACCAACGGTTTTGCCAATCCTTTTATCACCAGCTTCAAGGATATACCCGAGTATGCCGGCACGTTTGGCGTGAACCATGCCAACATCCTGATATCCCTATCGCAGATAAGCGAAACTTGCTGCATCCTGCTCATACCGTTCTTCATGAAGCGATACGGCATTAAGAACGTCATGCTCATAGCCATGTTTGCCTGGGTGCTGCGGTTCGGACTTTTCGGTGCCGGCAACCCGGGCAGCGGCGTGTGGATGTTTGTCTTGTCGATGATAGTCTACGGAGTTGCTTTCGACTTCTTCAATATTTCCGGCTCGCTGTTTGTCGACCAGTCAACCGACCCAGCACTGCGTTCCAGTGCGCAGGGACTGTTCATGCTGATGACCAATGGCATCGGTGCTACCGTGGGCACTCTCTCGGCTCAGGCCATTGTAAATACTCACACGGTAGGCGGCGTTACCGACTGGCAAACGTGCTGGTATATCTTCGCCGCCTATGCTCTCGTGGTGGGATTGAGCTTCGCACTGATGTTCAGACCTAAGAAGCACGAGGTTGAGATATAAAGAACAGGAGGAACAGATAAATTGAATAAGGTCAGATTAAAGTTCAAGAGCGTTTCCGAAATCAAGGGAACTGATGACGTGGGTTTGCTCGTTCTTGTAGATGAAGACGAGAGCCGGCAGCTTTCCATTGCCTGCGACAGGAACATGCTCTTTCAGTTCGGACTGCGCATATCGGGCAGGACAGATGTCTCCGCACTGCTGCCCGAGGTGCTGTGGCAAGCATTGACGAGCGACGGTGACGGCAGATACGAGATACTGATACATGATTTGATTGACGGACAGTATCGCGCGCTGCTTTGCAACGACATTACTTTACAGCAGATACCCATACGTGCCAGCGATGCCGTTCTGCTTGCCTATATCAGTGGTTTGCCCGTTTATATCGACGAGCGGCTCATGGCAAAGCAGAGTGTGGAGTATACCCAGGGCTCCAGTGGTATCTCGCTGCCGGTCAATACGTTGAGTGACGAGATGCTGCAGTCGGCTTTGGACAAAGCCGTTGAGGCCGAAAACTATGAACTGGCATCGTATCTGCGCGATGAGATAAACCGCAGGAAAAAGCGTAACTAATTGAAATGAAGGAAACACGGTATTTCTTTGTTCCCGATGCAGAGAACCAGACGGAGCTTCCGCAGGAAGAAGCGGTGCACGCAGTAAAAGTTCTCAGGCTGGCGGGAGGCGACGAAATGTATCTGATGGACGGTGCGGGCAACTTCTTCCGAGCCGAGGTCGCCGTTGCCGCAGCGCATCGCTGCACGTATCGCATCATGGAGAAGCTGCCGCAACAGAAGGCATGGAAGGGCCGTATCCATTTGGCCATAGCTCCCACTAAGATGATGGAGCGCATGGAGTGGATGGTAGAAAAGGCCACGGAGGTAGGTTTTGACGAGGTTACTTTTCTGAATTGCAAGTTCTCCGAACGTAAAGTGCTGCGTGTGCCACGGCTTGAGAAGATTGTCGTTTCGGCCGTAAAGCAGAGCCGAAAGCCCTGGAAGCCCCTTGTAAACGAGCTGATTTCATTCTCGGAGTTTGTTTCCCAACCGCGTCCCGGGCGCAAGTTCATAGCCCATTGCTATGATGAAATACCTCGAAAGGATTTATATACCGAATTGCAACAAATGGTTGTAGATGATGAAGTTACCGTTATGGTGGGCCCGGAGGGCGACTTCTCCGTCGACGAAGTTGAAAAGGCAATGGCCTGCGGCTATGAACCTGTTACCTTGGGCGATGCACGGCTGCGCACGGAAACGGCCGGACTGATGGCCGTAGTCATGTCACAACTGGCGAAAAGGCTGTAGAACGGGAGGCTGGTAAAACAAGATTTTTCATGAAAAAAGCTATTTTCAGAACTTCCGCTCTTCGCATGTGGATGTTCATGTCATTAATTGCAGCGCTGGCGTCTTGCTCGAGCGGCGATTACGTTGATGCCGTTCCGCAAGACTGCAAGGCACTTTTGGCCGTAGCTGCAAGCAAAACCGGCACCGCCGGAAACCTGTCATTACTCAAGAACTTGCTCCATGTAACAGACCTGGAAAAGACGGGCATCGACTTTAAGGAGAAGGTTTATTTATTCGAAGCGCCTGACGGAAACCTCGGATTATGTGCCAGAGTGGGCGATGCTGACGACTTACGCAGCCTTTTTAAGGACTTGTCAGATAAGGGAGTGTGCACCAATCTGCCCGAACGAAGAGGCTTCCGGTTTGTCGTTATCAATGATAACTGGGTGGCAGGTTATTCGGACAATGCGCTGCTTGTGATGGGCCCGGCTGTACCCGAGGCACAGGCGGAATTGAGAAACCGGATGAGTAAACTTCTGGCTCAAGACGAGGAACACGGCGTAAAGGCAACACCCATGTTCGATAAGTTGGACTCCATCCGGTCGCCTATGGCCTTTGTTGCTCAGGCCCAGGCACTTCCCGATAACTTCATGTTACCGTTCACCATAGGTGCACCGGCCGATGCCGACCCCTCGCAGGTGCTGTTGGCTGTTGGGGCAACCCTAAAGGAGATAGGCGGAAAGCAGGTTCTGTACATGGAAGGCGAAACTTTCTCGTTCAGCAAGCGCATCAATATAGCCCTGACGGAGGCCCGCAAGTCATACCGCCCCATCAAAGGAGTGTACAGGCAGCGGCTGTATGAGGGCGACCCTCTGGGCATTTTCATGAACGTAGACGGCCGTACATACATCCGTTTGCTGCAGGCCAACCCGGGCATGCAGGGCTTGCTGGCCGGTGTGAACACCACGATTGACATGGATAACATCATCAGGAGCATCAACGGAGACATGTTTATAGCAGTTCGCGGCGGGTCTGAAGATAAGCCGCTGATAGACATGGTGGCCGAATTAGGTGACGTGAAGGTGGCCCAAGATGTAGATTATTGGAAGTCATCGTGCCCAGCCGGCACCAAGATAACAGGCCAGCGGGGCAGCTATCGCCTTACGGGACCAGACCTGAACTTCGACTTCGGCTTTACTCCCGATGAGGAGTTCTACCTTGAAAGCTCGCCTTTCAGGCCCTCGAACCGCGGCAACACGCCGCATGCCTTGCAATTGCCGCCGGCCTTGCAGGCCGTTATTGCGGGCAAGCATCTCTGCATGATAGCCGGCATGGATGGCATTCTGGGTGCCCATAAAGAAGCGGCAAAGATCTTGAAGCCTGTTATCGGAGATGTTGACATGATAGTGTTCTGCATGAAATAATGGAAAAGATAGAGTTTAAAAATGTTCTTCCGCAGGTTTTCTCCCAGCGTGAAGAACTGAATTCTGATGTCTGGAAGCATGACATTACGTTCGAGAAAGGCCATTTGTACCTCATTGAGGCCGACTCGGGAATGGGCAAGAGCACCTTTTGCAGCTATGTGGCAGGCTACCGTCACGATTACAGCGGCAGCATTCTGTTCGACAAACGAAACGTCGGCAGCTTTCAAGTAAGCGATTGGGTTGACGTGAGGCAGCGCCATTTAGGCCATCTGTTCCAGGAGCTGAGGCTCTTTCCGGAGCTCACGGCACTGGAGAACGTGGAGATAAAGAACAAACTGACGGGCTTCAAGTCGCGTGAGCAGATACTCGAATGGTTTGACATGCTGGGCCTGAGCGACAAACTCAACGCCAAGATAGGCCGCATGTCGTTTGGCCAGCAGCAGCGTGTAGCCATGATAAGGGCACTGGTGCAGCCGTTCGACTTCATCATTGCCGATGAGCCTATCAGCCATCTGGACGACAAGAACAGCCGGGTGATGGCCGACATCATGCTGGCCGAAGCCAGGCGCCAGGGTGCCGCCGTCATCGTGACCAGCATCGGCAAGCACATGAACCTGGACTACGAGCGGGTGTTCAGACTCTGAATTGTAATTTGAAAAGTGGAGAATAAGATATGAATTTGGTATGGAAGCTGTTACGGCAGCATGTGAGCATTCCCCAGTTTGTGGGCTTCTTCTTTGCCAATTTGTTTGGTTTGCTCATCGTGCTGCTCGGCTATCAGTTCTACAGAGACGTGCTTCCGGTTTTTACTTCGGATGATAGTTTCATGAAGGCCGACTACATCATCGTGAGCAAACGGATTGGAACAAGCAGCATCTTGTCGGCCAACGCCAACACGTTTACGGCCGCCGAGATGACAGATGTGGAGGGGCAGCCGTTTGTGAAGTCGGTAGGCACCTTTACGTCGGCCGGCTACAAGATAGATGCAGCTATGGGCATAAACGGTACCAACGTGCTGAACTCCGAGCTACCGATAGAGAGCGTGCCCGATGAGTTCGTTGACGTAAGCCTTGACCAGTGGAAGTTCCTGCCCGGCAGCAAAGTTGTGCCCATCATCCTGCCGCGCTCCTATATAACAATGTATAACTTCGGATTTGCCCAGAGCCACTCGCTGCCGAAGATTTCCGACGGCTTGGTGGGCCTGATAGACTTCAAGCTGTTTGTCCGCGGCAACGGACTGCAGGAGCAATATACGGGCAAGGTGATTGGTTTCTCAAGCAGACTGAACTCCATCCTCGTGCCCCGCAGCTTCATGGAGTGGAGCAACGGCCGCTATGCCCCACAGGACAAGGCGGCGCCAACGCGGTTGATAATGGAAGTAAAAAGCCCTGCCGACGAGCGCATAGCACAGTACATTGACAGCAAGGGGTACGAAGTGGATACCGACAAGCTGAATGCAGAGAAAACGACCTACTTTCTGAAGCTGGTCGTGTCTATGGTAATGGCGGTGGGACTGGTTATTTCCGTGCTGAGTTTCTATATCCTGATGCTGAGCATCTACCTGCTTGTGCAGAAGAACTCGTCGAAACTGGAGAACCTGCTCTTGATAGGCTACTCGCCGCGACAGGTAGCCTTCCCGTACCAGATGCTTACACTGGCACTGAATGCAGTGGTTCTGATGATAGCCTTGTTGTTGCTTCTTGCCGTGCGCGGGCAGTATCTGCCGATGCTGGAAACGCTGTTCCCGCAGCTCGACGAGGGTACCGTACTGCCGTCATTGATGGTTGGAGCCGGGCTGCTGACGGTGGTGAGTCTGTTAAATGTGCTGGCCATACGCCGCAAGATAATGCGGATATGGTGGCGGAAGGAATGATATAGGGTGCTTGAATGATGCGGTCTGGAACTTTCGACAAGTGTCGCACGATTGTGTGACACTTGTCAAACGATTATGCGACACGTGTCAAAAGTTCAAGGAGGCCATCTCTTTACGATAGTGAGACCATCTCACTACGATAGTGAGGCCATCTCACTACGATAGTGAGGCCATCTCTTTACGATAGTGAGGCCATCTCACTACGATAGTGAGGCCATCTCACTACGACAGTGAGGCCATCTCACTACGACAGTGAGGCCATCTCACTACGATAGTGAGACATTCGACGGACGTTCACCTTCATACCAAATGACATCCTGTTGGCACCTCGACGACAACTCTCAGTAGCCCGTTTGAGCAGCGGGAGCATAGCTTCGTGGCTCCGGAAATATGGCAATCAGAACTGCCGGGACATTCTCCCCGGCCCTGATTCCACACAAATCCTTTCTTTCCTTTTTCCCGTTTTTGTCTGTATTCTTATGCCCCAAAGATATATTTTCACATTTTCGTAACAAATATATGGAAAGTTTTACTTAAATTTGCAGCATGAACGAATGTGCAGCATGTTACACCTGTGCAATTAATTAAAATTATACTAAAAGCTATGCAGAGAAGATTGCATCTCTTGGTCATGATGTTGATGCTTAGTGCAACATCTGTCCTGGCTCAGATTACAACATCTGGTATTAGCGGCAAGGTTACTACGATGGGCGAAGATGTCATCGGCGCAACCGTTACTGCTACCCACCAGCCTTCAGGAACCGTTTACCGTGCCGTTACGAACGTAGACGGTCGCTACACGATTCAGGGTATGCGCGTTGGTGGCCCCTATAAGGTAGAGATTTCGTATCTTGGCCATCAAACGAAAACTTTCGACGGAATAAACCTTCAGCTGGGCGAGACTGCAAACCTTTCTTGCTCGCTTGAGGAAGATGCCCAGCAGCTGCAGGAAGTCGTGGTGCAGGGCATGGCAGGCGTGAATGCCACGAAAACCGGCGCCGCAACGAGCATGAGCGCTGCACAGATTAACGACATGCCGAGCATCTCGCACGGTATTGCCGACGTGGCCCGGCTCAATCCGCAGCTCTCAACCACCAATAGCGGCGTGATGTCTTTTGCCGGCGTGAACAACCGTTATAACTCTTTCATGATTGACGGAGCTATGAACAACGACGTGTTCGGCCTCGCTGCCAGCGGTTCCAACGGCGGACAGGCCGGTTCGCAGCCCGTTTCGATGGAGACGATAGAGCAGATTCAGATTAATGTTGCCCCCTTCGACGTGCGCCAGAGCGGATTTACCGGCGGCGCCATCAATGCCATCACCAAGAGCGGTACCAATCAGTTCCATGGTTCTGCCTACTTCTACGGCAATAACGAGAGCATTATCGGCAGGAAATATGCCCTGGCCGATGGCTCCGGATATGCCAAGAAGTACAACGACCAGAATGAATATAACGTGGGTGTAACCCTGGGCGGCCCGATTGTAAAGGACAAGCTGTTCTTCTTTGTCAACTACGAGAAGGCCAACAAGACCTATCCTGACCTCTACGGCATAGGTTCAGAAATGTCGAATGTGGATGCCGACCAGGCAAAAGATGCCTTGGCACACGTCAAGGAGATGGCTCAGAAACAGGGATTTGAGTACAACGGCGCCTATGTTTCGCCCGATATCTACACCAAGAGCGATAAAGGAGGCGTTAAACTGGACTGGAACATCAACGAGTTTAACAAGGCATCGGTGCGCTGGAGCATTATCAGCGCAAGCACACTGAACAATACAGGAGGCGCGAAAACTATTGTCGACAACCATTACAGCTACCCGTTCAAGAATGTTACCAATTCTTTTACAGCCGAACTTCAGAGCCGTATCTCGCCTGTTGTGAGCAACGAGTTCAGAGCTTCGTATGTTCGGGTGCGCGACAAGCGCGATGTTGCCTCGCCATTCCCCATGATAAGCATCGAAGGCGTGGGCGGCGGAACGGTGTACATAGGCAACGAGCGCTCGTCGATGGCCAACAGTCTGGACCAGGATATATGGACCATAGAGGACAACCTGACGTGGTACAAGGGCAATCATACCTTTACCTTTGGTACGCATAACGAGCTTTATCACTTTGCGAACTTGTTTATACAGGATATCTACGGAACTTATTACTTCGCATCTTACGACAAGTTTAACCAGTACTATACCGATTACATGGCCGGGAATGTGTCTCCCACGGTTTCTTATATGAAGCAGTACCGCTACGGTCACGCCAATACGGAAGTGACGGGAGACCCGAGGTGGAAGATTAAGTTCGGTACGGCACAGCTCGGCTTCTATGCGCAGGATAAGTGGGACGTTACCAACAACTTCCAGTTTACGTATGGCTTGCGTGTTGATATCCCCGTGTTCTTCGACACTCCCGTGGCCAACAAGCCCTTTAACGAGTACGCTGCCAGCCGATGGAATGTAAAGACAGACTATCGTCTCTCCAGCTCTCCCTTGTTCAGTCCGCGTCTCGGCTTCCGCTGGGATGTAAATGGCGACCGCTCGCTGATAGTCCGCGGCGGTGCCGGCATCTTCACCGGTCGCATTCCGTTTGTGTGGATAAGCAACAACTTCCAGAATACCGGCATCCAGATGTCGTCGTTCGACACTTCTAAAACTGCCGGACTTGAGTTCTTGCTCAATCCTAACAATCAGCAACCCAATGAGGATAAGCTGACGGCTTCGGGCAGCCAGGTGGTCAATGTGTACGACCGCCACTTTAAGTTTGCCCAGAACCTGCGGTTCAATCTTGGTGTCGACTTCCGTCTTCTCGGCATAGACTGGACTGCGGAAGCCATCTACTCCAAGACGCTGAACGACATTCTCTACAAGAACCTGGCCTATGACATGACGGGAAAGACCTATGCCGAGACTTCCGGATATTCGTGGGATAACCGTCCGATGTTTGAACGTGTAACCAACGGAACGGCCTTTACCAAGATTTACGGCCTTTACAACACCTCTAAAGGATATACAGTTAACCTCTCGCTGAAGGCCGAAAAGCATTTTGACTTCGGTCTCGACCTGATGGCAAGCTATACCTGGGCACATTCAACGGCCGTTAACAACGGTAGTTCTTCTGTTGCCGAGAGTAACTGGAGATACAATTACACGTACAGGAATCCTAACGATCCCGAGGTTGGCAACAGCGCTTTCAACGTGCCTCATCGTATTCAGGCCAGCGCCTACTATCATGTTAAGTACGGATCGCAGAAACAATGGCTCACTACCCTTGGCGTAATTTATCAGGCCAAGAGCGGTTCGCCCTACACAATCTATTACCGCGGCGATGTAAATGGTGACGGTGCCGATGGTAACGACTTGTTCTACATTCCTACGGACGAGCAGATTGACAAGATGAGATTTGAGCCGACATCGTACAACAAGAACTACTTGTCGAACCAGCTCTTTGGTGACGGCCCAAGTGATAAAAAGCTGACGGAAGACATGCAGCGGCAGTTGATGAAGCTGTGGGTTGGAAGCGACTCTTATATGAGGGATCATCGCGGTCAATACTTCAAGCGTTATGCAGACAATTTGGCTTTCGAACATCACTTTGACGTTCACTTCGCACAGAAGTACAGCTTTAAAGTTGGCGGCCAGATTAACTCTCTGGAGCTGAGTTTCGATGTTATCAACGTGGGTAACCTGCTCAACAAGGACTGGGGACACACCTATGGCGACGGCTTCGGTATCTACTATAGCCCCGTTAACTACCAGGGTGGCGGCGTTTACCAGTTTACCGGCGGCTACGCAGCGCGCACTTACAGCGACTATTATTCACGCTGGCGTGGCCAGATAGGCTTAAAATACACTTTCTAAAATCATTCCAGGACGGAGACCCCTTTATCGGGTTTCCGTTTTTGGTATATATAACAAGGAGTAATAAATTAATTTTTTAACTAAATCAAAAACAAAAAGTTATGCAGAAAAGATTGTTCTTTCTGGTTACCATGCTGATGTTGTTTGCTGCTGGTTTGCAAGCTCAGATAACAACATCGGCCATGAGTGGAAAAGTGACATTGGACAACGCAGGCGGTGAAGAAGTGGTTGGAGCAACCATTCAGGTTGTTCACGAACCTTCGGGAACAAGGTACATGGCCGTTTCCAATGTCGACGGACGTTTCAACATTCAGGGTATGCGCCCCGGAGGACCTTACTCGGTAACGGTTTCTTACATCGGCTACCAGACTAAAACGATGAAAGACGTAACGCTCCAGCTTGGAGAAACGTACAATCTCAACCTTTGGCTGTCCGAAGATGCTACGCAGTTGAGCGAAGTGGTGGTAAGTGCCAAGGCCTCAAAGTTTGCTGCCGAGAAGACAGGAGCAACCACAAACATCTCCAATGTACAAATTCAGGGCATGCCGACGGCAACGCGCAGCATCACCGATATAGCCCGTCTGTCGCCTTATGCCAACGGAATGAGCTTTGCGGGAGGTGATGGTCGTTCTACGAACTTTACGCTCGACGGTGCCAACATGAACAACAATTTTGGCTTGACTTCCTCCTTACCGGGCGGCGGTTCGCCTATCTCGCTGGATGCCATTGATGAAATTCAGGTCGTGGTGTCCCCGTTCGACGTTCGTCAGAGCAATTTCATTGGCGGTGGCATCAATGCTGTAACAAAGTCGGGTACCAATACTTTCAGAGGTACTGCCTACATTTATCACAACAATGAGAACATGCACGGCAACCGGGTTGACCATGCCGACCTTGGCGAACGTGGCACCGTGCGTAACACTACCTACGGTTTTACGTTGGGCGGGCCGATTATCAAGGACAAGCTCTTCTTCTTCGGAAACCTTGAATACAGCAAGGTTCCTTCTATAGCCAACCGTTGGAGGGCATCAGAGGATGGTATAGCTCATGGTAATGACTATATTTCCCGCACTTCTATTGCCGACATGCAGCGAGTACAGCAGTTCATGCGCGACCATTATGGCTACGATACGGGTTCGTATAACAGCTTTCCGGCCGACGAGGACAACCTGAAAGTCCTGGCTCGTGTTGACTGGAACATTACCGATGCACACCACCTGGCCGTGCGGTTGAACCATACCAAGAACACGGCATGGAACGCCGTGAACGGAAACTCGTCCGATACGGGTTACCGACTCCGCGGAATGGACCGCATGAGTCAGTATTCCATGGCCTTTGCCAACTCCATGTACTCTATGGATAACAAGATAACGACCGTGAGTGCCGACCTGAACAGCCGCTTTGGCAGCAAGTTTGCCAACCAGTTGCTTTTCACCTATTCTAATATAGAGGACGTTCGAGGCAGCAACTCTTCCGACTTTCCTTTCATAGACATCATGAACGGCTATGAAACTGGCACCTTCCAATCTTTCAGAAATGGCAATAACATCGCCGTGGACTATGGAGGCTACAACATCAAACAGACGCTGGAGCCTTACATGAGCTTGGGTTACGAGCTCTTCACCTATAATAATAAGGTGCAGAACAAGGTTACTACCATTACTGATAACTTCACTTGGTATGCCGGCAATCACAAAGTAACGGCCGGATTCAACTTTGAACACCAGCTGGCCAACAACGCCTACATGCGTGGCGGAACGGGATATTACCGTTACCGGTCGGTTGACGACCTGATAAACGGCGCAGCTCCCGAAGCCGTCTGCATGGACTACGGGTATAACGGACAAAACAATCCGAACGTGCAGGTTCAGTTCAATCAGTACGGCCTTTATCTGCAAGACGAGTGGAATGTAAACAACAAGCTCAAGCTCACTGGCGGCATCCGTTTTGATAACATCACTTTCAACAATGATGACATCATGACAAACAATGCCATCAGCGCACTCGATTTCGGCGGTCGCCACATCGACACCGGCAAGTGGCCCAAAACCAACATTCAGGTTTCGCCCCGCGTAGGCTTCTCCTGGGATGTATTTGGCAACAACTCGCTCAAGGTGCGTGGCGGAACGGGCCTCTTTGCCGGCCGCCTGCCGCTCGTTTTCTTCACCAACATGCCCACAAACTCCGGCATGATACAGAACCGCGTCTTTGCTGTAACTCGTTATGAGGGCGACAACAAGGGTGTTGCAACCTACTCCGACCCCCGTCTGGAGAAATTCAAGGGCGGCATCGTAACCGACCGCAACGAGATTATTGCCCACTTGGGTACTCCTACTACCATCACTCCTGAACAGGGTGTGCTGCCTTCAACGCTTGCCGGCGTAGACCGGAACTTCAAGATGCCGCAGGTATGGAAGAGCTCCGTTGCCGTTGACTATGTAATTCCCGTCAGCTTCCCGTGGACAGCTACGGCCGAGTTTACCTACACCAAGAAGATAAACGACGTGCTGCTGGAGAACTACAACATCAATGGCAGCGACCGTGCCAACTGGAGCAGATTGAGCGGAGCCGACGACCGCATGCTCTATCCGTCATCCATGAGATACTATAACAACATCAGCGATGCCTGCGTATTGACCAATACGCACAAAGGATACGGCTATACTTTCAACTTAACCACCAACCTGGAGCCGATAGAAGACTTGCACATCATGGCTGCCTACACGCACACGGTGATGAAGGAAATTTCGGGTATGCCCGGTTCCAACGCCTCTTCGGCATGGTCGGGGCTCTATACTGTCGACGGACCCAACTACGGCAAGGTGCAGAACTCGGCCTATGTTATCCCTGACCGCATCATTGCCAGCATTGATTATACCTGGATGAAGCACGATCATTTCAGCCTCTTCTATCAGGGCTACAGCCCAGCAGGCTACAGCTACTTCTACAAGGGCGACATCAACGGCGACGGTATCAGCAACGACTTGATGTATATTCCGGCCAATGATGACGAAATTCAGTTCACCAAAGAGTCCGACCGCGAACTCTTCTGGAATTATGTAAACCAGGACAAGTACCTAAAGAACCATAAGGGCGAGTATGCCGAGGCTTATTCGGCACGTGCTCCGTGGGTTCACCGTTTCGACTTCCGCTGGGCTCACGACTTCACTCTCAACATCGGAAGCACGCATCACAAGCTCGAGCTGAGTGCCAACATTGAGAACATCGGCAACCTGTTCAACTCCAAGTGGGGTGTTACAAAGAACATGAACAACAGCTTCGGCGGGCAGATACTGTCGATTGACAAGGTTCAGAACGGCGTTCCTTATTTCTCAATGGCCAAGGATGCCAATGGTATGGCACCCACTGAGACCTGGAGCTTCAACCGTAATTACACCGAATGTTGGAAACTTCAGATTGGCGTAAAATACTATTTCAACTAATGGTATTTATCGGCACCAAGCCTAAATATAGGGCATTCACTTCTTGTGGATGCCCTTTTTTTAGTATCTTTGCCGGCAGAACATTTAAAACACTGCACGATGATTATTGATTTTGACGAGCTGAACGAAGAGCAGATCTTCGGTTTTAAGGGCGGAAAGGGCGAGTTGGATACCCGTAACTACGCGGACGAGAAATGCAAGATTATGTATTCCACGCTCAAGCCCGGTGCCAGCAGCGGTCTCCATTCGCACGACCAGAACTGCGAGATTATTTATGTACTGCGTGGTAAGCTGACTTTCCATTACGATGATAAGGTAGAGGAGGCTGTTGCAGGGCAGGTGCATTATTGTCCGATGGGCCACAGCCACTATATGGAAAACCTCACTGCGGAAGATGTTACCTATTTTGCCGTAGTGCCGGAGCACCATTAAAGGGCGAAAGAAATCCCGTCTCGGGAAGTTGAAAGACGTCTGAATGAAGTTTTGACAAGTGTCGCACGATTGTGTGACACTTGCCTAACAATCGTGCGACACTTGTCGAAAGTTCCCGAAGCATGCTTTCTGTACCTTAGCTTGTGAGGTTTGAGAAGTAGAATTGACTTAACCGGCCAGGCGTGTAACCGCAACATGGTTACATGCCTGGCTCGTTTTTGGCCCTGAGATTGCAGTTTGCAACCCGGTTGCAACCTTTTTACGTTACCTTTGTAGCCGGAAACAAAAAATGAACACGATATGAACAGAAAGTTACTGAGAATTATTCTCTCCTCCGTCCTGCTCCTCGGCGCGTGGCTGGTGGAGCGATATTTGCAGCTGCCCATGTGGCAGTTGCTGCTTGTTTACCTTGTACCTTACCTCCTCGTTGGCTACGGTGTGCTTGCCGAAGCATGGGAGGGCATCAGCGAGGGCGACCCTTTCGACGAGAACCTGCTCATGAGCATTGCCACGATAGGTGCACTGCTCATCGGTTTTCTGCCCGGAGCAGAGCCGCAATTCGTTGAGGCCGTCTTCGTGATGTTGTTCTTCGAGGTAGGCGAACTGTTCGAAGATTATGCCGAAGACAAGAGCCGCGACAACATTGCCGAGCTGATGGACATCCGTCCGGACGTTGCCAACGTAGAGCGTAATGGTGCCGTGGAGCCCGTTGCTCCGCAGACTGTAGGGGTAGGGGAAACCATTATTGTAAAGCCGGGGGAGAAGATTCCCCTGGATGGAGTGGTGCTCGACGGCCGTTCGAGCCTCAACACAGTGGCCCTGACGGGTGAAAGCCTGCCTCGCAGTGTGGCTCCCGGGGATGAAGTTATTTCGGGTTGCATCAATCTCTCGGGGCTGTTGAAAGTGCAGGTAACCAAGAGTTTCGGCGAATCTACTGTCTCCAAGATTATCAACCTGGTTGAAAATGCCGGCGCAAACAAGTCGCGCAGCGAGAGTTTCATTACCCGGTTTGCCCGTATCTATACCCCTATCGTGGTCTTCCTGGCCCTTGCGCTGGCCTTCCTGCCGCCGTTCTTTGCCGCCAGTTATGCCGCGGCGTTCCCCACGTGGCTCTATCGGGCGCTTACCTTCTTGGTTGTGAGCTGTCCGTGTGCACTCGTTATTTCCATTCCGCTCACCTTCTTTGGCGGCATAGGCGGTGCCTCCCGCCACGGTATCCTCATCAAGGGCGGCAACTACATGGACACTCTTGCCAAGGCGGGCATTGTGGTTTTCGACAAAACAGGCACGCTTACAAAGGGCACTTTCGCTGTAGAAGCCGTTCATCCCGACAAGATGGCCGCCAAGGAACTGCTCCATCTGGCTGCTCATGTGGAGCGATACTCCACCCATCCCATTGCGGCTGCACTGCGCCAGGCATACCCCGACGAGGCTGACGACTGCCGGATTGACCACGTGACGGAGCTGGCAGGCAAGGGAGTAACGGCTGTTGTCAATGGCCGAACGGTGAGTGTAGGCAACGAACAGCTGATGGAAGAGGTGGGAGCAGACCGCAGCGACTGTCCTCTGTGCGCACAACAGACAGGTACAACCATTCATGTGGCTGTTGATGGGATGTATGCCGGCCATGTCATCATCTCCGACCAGCTGAAGCCGGACGCCCGTCAGGCTGTGGCGGACTTAAAAGCGTTGGGCGTAAACCGTACGGTCATGCTGACCGGAGACCGTGAGGCTGTGGCCGAGTCCATAGCCCGGGAGCTGAGTATAGATGAATTTCACGCCGCTCTCTTACCCGCCGATAAAGTCAACCGGGTTGAGTCACTGCTGCAGCAGAAGGCTAAGGACACCACGCTGGCATTCGTGGGAGACGGCATCAACGATGCTCCTGTGCTGGCACGAGCCGATGTGGGCATCGCCATGGGTGCTCTCGGTTCTGATGCGGCCATTGAGGCAGCCGACGTGGTTCTGATGGACGACAAGCCTTCAAAGCTCGTTACAGCCGTGGAAATAGCCCGCCGAACCCTCCGCATAGCAGCACAGAATGCCTGGTTTGCCATTACCGTCAAGGTTGCCGTACTGATATTGGCAGGTCTCGGACTTGCTACCATGGGCATGGCGGTGTTTGCCGATGTTGGCGTTATGGTGCTGGCAGTGCTCAATGCCATGCGGGCTTTGCGTGTGTAAAGGATGTTGTGAACTCCCGTATTAACGAGTTCACGTCGGTATAAGAATAAAGCCAAGCAGTTGATTTCAACCTGCTTGGCTTTTATTGGCTTGCACCAAGGGTGCGCCCTTAGGGACTCGAACCCTAGACCCACTGATTAAGAGTCAGTTGCTCTACCAACTGAGCTAAGGGCGCAATGATGTTCAAATAAAAAAGTGCGCCCTTAGGGACTCGAACCCTAGACCCACTGATTAAGAGTCAGTTGCTCTACCAGCTGAGCTAAGGGCGCATTGTATAGCTTTCCGGCAGCTCATTTCCGAATTGCGAGTGCAAAGGTAGCTACTTTTTTCATAACCACCAAATGTTTGATATGTTTTTTCCAAAAAACTTGTCCTTTACGCCCAACGTTCCTCTTGCATTCTGTTTCTTGCTTCGGATGGCTGAAATGGCCTTTATCTGCGCTCTTTTCTGAATTGCCAATCGTAAACTCTATAACTCTTTGTATTACAATAAGAAAGCTCCATTGGTATCTTCCGGAATGGTAACAGCTATGCTTCAAGGCTCTTGAAGCTATCGTTCAAGGACGTTGAAGGATGCCTTCAAGAGGCTTGAAGGATAGCTTCGCCATATCAGGTACATTCGTATGAAAAAACAGCACCTCCGGTTCAGTGGGAGTGATGTCTGTTTGCTGATAGGTTGCAGCCTCGTTGCTGCATGCTAATCGAAGAAGTTCCAGCTTAATCCGAACCTCAGAATCCGCTCGTTCAGCGGGTAGTGTGGCGTCAGGAAGTAGTTCTTGTTGCCGCTTCCGGCATTGACATGGCTGAACGCCACGAAGAAGCGAGTGTGCTTTAAGTGGAAGTTGGCATATACATTAACGAGCGGATAGTTGCCCGTCTTTACCCGTTGTTCTCCCGCTTGGGTCGTGAATTGACCCAGAGCCGGGCTGTAGTCAGGGGCCTCGTACTTGGTAAAGTACCGCAGGTCGGCCCCGAAGTCGCACTTCAGCACGCGGGCAATCTTGAACCTCAGGTAGAGGTTCGTGTATATATTGAGGGCAGGAACCGATACAACTTCCTCTTTGCTCGACTTCTGATAGGTCACAACACTTTCCCAGTTGAGCGGGCCAAGCGTAAAGTCCTGGCAGAGTTGGGCCGTGAGTATGCTGATGGCATCGTCGCTCTGCTTCACGTTTACGACGTTGTTGAGCCTGTTGAACTCGCTGTCTATCGTGTAGCTTTGCGACAGATAGGTGTACTTTGTCAGCTCGTCAACGGCCACGCGCAGCATTGTACGCGTCTTTCGGAAGTTGAGAATGCCCTGTATGCGCGTATGAGTTGTATTGTCGAGGTCGTTGTCCCACATGAAGTGACGGCTCTGGTAATGCCGGTAGTAGAACCCGGGTTTAAGCCTGTGGAAGAACCCGTTGGCTGCCAGAGTTACGGTATCGCCGAACAGCGGGAAGTTAAGGTCGATGTCGGCATCTATCTTCAGATTGCCTGCATCTTCTCCCGCAACTCCAAACTCGCCCACGGCATTGTAGTGGAGCAGCCTTCCTTGGGTCTTGCTCAGCTGTCCGCCAACGCTCACTGCATGTTCGTTCCAGCTTGCGGTGCCGTCGAGGCCGGGCAGGGTGTAATGCCTCATTTCGTGCGAGGCAAACACCTTCACGCCGGCTTTGGCCCATTTGTTGAAGCCTTCGAGCAGCGACAAGGCTACTGTATTCTTGAGATTGTAGTGCCGGGTCTTGTCATAAATGGAGTCGCCGCTGTACTTCTCGATGACGTCGAACGTGTTTGCGTAGTAGTTCTCGGGCGTTTCATACGCCTGATAGATGCGCCGGTAGTTGTTGAACTCAATGGTATGGATGAAGCTGGTTACAGGAACGTACTCGTTCTTCATCCACATCGTATCCTCCTGAGCCTGCCGTTCCTTCGCCATGAGGCTGTCGGCAGTGGCCTTGCTGTCTACGATGATGCGTTCCGTTTGCCGCCTGGTGGTGTCTGCAGGCTCGTTGCCAACGACTTTGCTGTCCTCGGGGCGGCCGGAGAAAGTGTTGCGGTTGTCCAGTTCCTCTTCGTCAACCTCCTCACCGTTTGCCCGCGCCTTGCGTTCTGCTTCTTTGCGTGCGTCGCGCTTCTGCTGGTCTTTCTGGGCCTCGATAGCGAACTTACGCGCCTTGATTTCATCCTCGGTCATCTTTACCTTGCGGTTAAAACCGACGTTGTAACGCTGTGAGAAGAAGACGTGCTGATTGTCGTTGCGGTTCCAGTTTCTGCTGAGCACGGTCGGAATTTCGGAGGTTTGGAAGCTCTCGTTGAAACTTTCAGGATGCGTGATGTAGTTGTCGTTGGTGATTCCTCCGTTCTCCGTAACCTTCTGGTGGTTGATGGCTGCAAGCAGATGTGCCTGGTATCGGTCGCCCAGATAGGAGCCGTAGAGCGTGTAGTTCATGTGCGAAGCACTCTGCTGTGAATAGTATCCGCGGCCGTAAAGATAGTCGAAGTTGAACCCAACACCAAGTTTCTTGCCGGCGTTGACGCCGAACTTGGCCGTGAGATGGTCTTCTCCGTTGGTCCGGTTACCCGCAGTATTGAACGAAATGTTGGTGAAAGGGGAGAGCGTATTGGTGAAATGGAATTTGTCAACAGGCGTAATGAAGAAGTCGTAAGGCTGAACAAAGAGGAATTGTGCCGCCTCCGGCCGGTCTGCAAAAATCCTGTTGATTCGCGGGGCGCCAAGGTTGCCGGTCGTGTTGTACTCACCGCGCAAGCCCGTTGTGTAGATGGTGTTCATGTACATGTGCGGAACTGTGTCGAGTTCGGCCGGCGTACGGTCGCCAAACCGGCTGTCGATGGTCCACACCTTGATGCCTTTGGGAATCTCCTTGTTGGTTCCCAAAGAGTCGGCTTGTTGTCTTCTTTGCGCCGAATTGGTGATATTTCCGTTTTCGTCTACCTGCTGGAAATCTCCGTTATTTCCGACTTGAGCCCGGGCTTTGCCTGCAAACAGCCCCAGCACAAGGGTCAACATCAGTATTTTTCTCATCAATGAATAAAGCGTATAACACATTCAATAATCTTAAAGACCATTGCTGCAAGGATTACGATGATGCCTACGGTAGGGCTGGGAAGGGCAAAGTAGAGGATGATTCCTATCAGCGCACCGAGCATGAATACGAGGTTCAGGATGTTGCGAACCTTGAGCGACTTTTCGCCTGATGTCGGCAGCTGTTGCAACCGATGGCGTGGCGGAACCGCAGACGAGGTCTGCAAGGTGTCTTTTTCTTCGTTTTCTGTAGTCATTTGAGTTCTTCTTAATTCTGGTTAAGTGCACTCGACAGGCCCTGGAAAATCCGGTTCTTTCTGTCGATGGTGCTTCTGCGGAATTTGCCCGACATCTTGCTCAGCTTGTCCTGCTTCTTGTTCAGGCCGTATTTGTCAGTAATCCATTCTTCTGCAGATGTCTTGAACTCCGACTCCCTGCCTTCTTCGTAGAGGTAGTTGATGCGGGTGAGCATCATGTTGAGATGCCCGTCGCTGCACTTGGCGATAAGGGTATAGTTGAACTCCGTGCGGTCGAGCGAGATAAACGAGCTGTTGAAAACCAGCCACTCCTTATATATTCCTACGATGGTGTGGTCGTTCTCGTTTACCAGGGCGATGTTGCTGTGGGCCAGCTCGTTGGTTTTCTGGTGCTCGTCTTCGGTGAGTTCCTTCATATAGTTATAGGTAATGCCGTATATCTCGGATGCAGATTTGCCCGGAACGTCCTCATCGAACGTAAATACTACTTTGCCGTCTACAACCGGAACGGCACCGGCCAGGTAGCTGCTGGTACTCTCGGCCTTGCGTGTTGCAGCCTTGGCAGCCGTCTTGGCAGGCTTGGTTGCTGTGGTTTCGCGTGCAGGAACGGTCCAGCCGGCATTGTCGGCCGGAGTTACCGTAACCGTCTTGTCCTGCTTTGGGGCCTTTTCGGGCTGCGCAGGTGCCACATCTGCAGGTGCCGTAACATCGGTTCCGCTGTTTATCTTGTCTGCCTGTGCCTTCAATCTCTCGGCTTCTTCGTTCAGCCGGGCGGCCTCTTCCTGGGCTTTCTTTATCTGTGCCTGGATGGCAGCTTGCTTCTCTGCTATGGCTTTAGCTTTGGCTTCGGCCTGTGCCTTGGCTTCGGCAGCCGCTTTGGCCTCGGCTTTCTGCTTGGCTTCCTGGGCAGCACGCTGCGCCTGGGCAGCATTGGCTTTGGCAGCTTCTACGGCCTTCTGAGCTGCTTCGAGTTCCTTTTGTGCTTTTTCGAGCTGCTGTTCCGGTGTCAGGGTAGTGTTGCTTTGTGCGTAGCCTATCAGCGGTAAGCAGGCAAGCATGACAATGATAATTTTTTTCATCGCTATAATTGAGTTTATGGTTTTCTATACGCAAAGTTAGTAAATTAAGTGTTATGAAAGCGTGAATATCCGTTTTTTAACTTTTAGTGTACATGTTTTTTCGTGGCCGTAAGAGGGTTTCCGAAGCTGCATGCTGCGCATCAAAATTCCTGCTCGGCTGCCGGCGATTTGACGGAGCTATCCTTCAAGGCAGCCGAAAGCATGCTTCAAGCCCCTTGAAGGCATGCTTCAAGAGGCTTGAAGGATATGTTCAGGGAGTATACTTATAAACTGTTGATAATCAACATATTATAAGCTGGAAAATAGAAGGGGATACAGCAGGCAGCAGGAAGACCTATTCTTTCAGCTCCAGCTGGTCCTGCAGTCTGATGATTTCGTCGCGATATTGGGCTGCCTGGATAAAGTCCAGGTTCTTGGCAGCCTCTTTCATGAGGCTTGTCGTGTTGGCAATGCTCTTTTCGAGTTGCTCCTTGCTCATGCGTTTCACGATGGGGTCGGCGGCAAAGGCGGCATTGTCGGGCTCCAGATAGGGGCGGGCACCCTTCTCGCGCGGCTGATAGCTGCGCATTTCTTGCTCGTTGTCGGCCGATGTGGGCAGTGCACTCTTGATGGCCTTCACTATCTGCTTGGGTGTAATGTGGTGCTCCTCGTTGTATTTCAGCTGTATGCTGCGGCGCCGGGCCGTCTCGTCAATGGTCTTCTGCATGCTCTCCGTGATGGTGTCGGCGTACATGATGACCTTTCCGTTTACGTTTCGTGCAGCGCGGCCTGCGGTCTGCGTGAGCGAGCGATGGCTGCGCAGGAAGCCTTCCTTGTCGGCATCGAGGATGGCAACGAGCGATACTTCGGGCAGGTCGAGCCCCTCTCGCAGCAGGTTTACGCCTACCAGTACGTCGTAGATGCCGGCCCGCAAGTCGTTCATTATCTTCACGCGGTCGAGCGTGGCCACGTCGCTGTGTATGTAGCTTGCCCGTACATTGTGGTTGAGCAGATACTCCGTGAGCTCTTCGGCCATTCGCTTGGTCAGCGTGGTAACGAGGACTCGCTCGCCCCGTTCGCTGCGTGTGAGTATCTCATCCATCAGGTCATCTATCTGGTTCTCCGTAGGGCGCACCTCAATCTCGGGGTCCAGCAGCCCTGTTGGCCGTATCAGCTGCTCTACGACCACACCTTCCGACTCCCTGAGTTCGTAGTCGGCAGGCGTTGCCGACACGTAAATAACCTGGTGAATGAGGTCGTGGAACTCTTCGAAACGCAGCGGACGGTTGTCGAAAGCTGCGGGCAGGCGGAACCCGTACTCAACGAGATTCTGCTTGCGGGCCCTGTCGCCGCCGTACATGGCATTGATTTGCGGAACGCTGACGTGGCTCTCGTCAATAACGAGCAGATAGTCCTTGGGGAAGAAGTCGAGCAGGCAGTAGGGGCGTTCGCCGGCTTCGCGGCCGTCGAAATAGCGCGAGTAGTTCTCAATACCGCTGCAGTGGCCCAGCTCCTTCATCATTTCCATGTCGTATTCCACGCGCTCCTTGATGCGCTGTGCCTTGATATGGTCGCCCAGTTCTTCGAAGTAATCGACTTGTTTGACCAAATCGTCCTGTATCATACGGATGGCATTCTCGGTTTGCTCCTTAGTTGTGACAAAGAGGTTGGCGGGGTATATCTGGTACGTTTCAAAGGAGGCGAGCCGGTGGAAAGTGATGCTGTCAACCTCCTCGATGGAGTCTATCTCGTCATCCCACCAGGTTACGCGCAGTATGTTGTCGCTGTAGGCCATGGCAATGTCTATGGTGTCGCCCTTTACACGGAAGTTCCCGCGGTTCAGGTCGATGTCGTTTCTGACGTAGAGGGCGCCTACCAACTTCAGCAGAAACTCGTTGCGGTCAGCCTTCTGGCCCCGCTTGACGGAGATGATGCTCTGCTGCATGGCCACGGGTCCGCCCATACCGTAAATACATGAGACAGAAGATACAACCACAACATCCTTTCTTCCTGACAGCAAAGCAGATACGGCACCTAACCGCAGCTTGTCAATATCGTCGTTGATGGCCAAATCCTTCTCTATGTAAGTATCGGTTGTAGGCAGATAGGCTTCAGGTTGATAGTAGTCATAGTAGGAGACATAGTACTCCACAGCATTCTCCGGAAAGAAGCTCTTCATTTCTTCGTACAGCTGGGCAGCCAGCGTCTTGTTGTGACTAAGTATGAGGGTAGGTTTATTGATGTTGGCTATGACATTGGCAACGGTGAATGTCTTGCCCGATCCTGTTACGCCTAAAAGCACCTGAGCCGGCTCGCCGTGCTCCAGTCCTTGGGTGAGTTCCTTGATAGCTTCTGGCTGATCGCCGGTAGGGGAGTATTGTGATGTTAATCTGAAGTTCATAACTGACTGTTATCGTGCATACAACAAGAAAGTTTCTTGCAATGGTCTACAAAATTACTAAAAATCTATTTACGAGTTGCTTTCAAACGTGTTTTTTTGCTAAAAATATCATCCGTAGCTTTGTGAATAGGGGAATTATGTGTAATTTTGCATTTCAAAGCAAGATAAGATGAAGAAAACATCCCTTACCATCATATTGTTTGCAGCGCTGCTTTTTACGAGTTGCGCCAGTGAATTTAATAAGGTTTACAAATCACAGGACTACAAATACAAGTACGAGTATGCCAAGGAGTGTTTTGCCAACGGCAAATATACCCGGGCAATCACGTTGCTGAACGAGCTGATAACGCTGGCCAAAGGGTCGGAAAATGCTCAGGAGAGCCTGTACATGCTGGCCATGGCGCAGTACAACACCAAGGATTACGAGAATGCGGCAACCACTTTCAAGCGCTACATGTCCAATTATCCGAAGGGATATTATGCCGAAATGGCCGAATATTATATCGGGCAGAGCCTGTATATGAGCACACCCGAGCCGCGATTGGACCAATCGCAGACGGTTGCTGCCATCACCTCGTTCCAGGAATACTTAGACTTATTCCCCGATGCAAAGATGAAACAGACTGCCCAACAGCGTCTCTTTGAATTGCAGGACAAGCTGGTACAGAAGGAATTGTACAACGCACAGCTTTATTTTGACCTGGGTCATTACTTCGGCAACTGCTCAAGTGGCGGCAACAATTACGAGGCTTGCGTCATTACTGCACAAAACGCACTCAAGGATTATCCGTATAGTAAGCTGCGAGAGAACTTTGCCGTGCTTGTCATGAAGAGTAAGTTCGAGATTGCCCAGCAAAGTGTAGAGGAGAAAAAGTTGGAGCGCTATCAGGATGCAGAGGATGAGTGCTACGGCTTCATCAATGAGTATCCCGACTCAAAGGAGAAGGCTACGGCCGAAAAATACATCGCCAAGTGCCGCGAGGTAACGAAAGAATAGGAAAAAGAAAACATTATTAAAGTTCAAAATAGAATTATGGATTACAAAAAGTCGAAAGCTCCCGTAAACACGGTTACCCGCAACATCATGGATTTATGTGATGAGACAGGCAACATTTACGAGAGTGTAGCCATTATCGCAAAGCGTTCCAATCAGATTGCTCAGGAAATCAAACAGGATTTAAACAAGAAACTGGCCGAGTTCGCATCCTACAATGACTCGCTGGAAGAGGTCTTTGAAAATCGCGAGCAGATAGAAATCTCACGCTACTATGAGAAACTTCCGAAGCCAACATTGCTCGCTACGCAAGAGTTTGTTGATGGTAATGTGTACTGGCGCGACCCATCAAAGGATATCGAGGAGAACTAAATGATACAGCGTAAGCAGACTTTGTGGCTCTTGGCAGCCTTTGCGCTTTCTGCAATTTGCCTGTGCTTGCCGCTGGCAAGTTACGAGCCTAAAGGCATGGGAGTAGCATCAGTTATTTACAATTTAGGAGTTACGGATGGCGAAGGGGTGCTGCATTTCAGTTCCTGGCCGCTGTTTGCCATGCTCTCGTTGAGCAGTCTGTTGGCCTTTATAGCCATCTTTCTGTTCAAGAACAGAAAACTGCAAATGAAACTCTGCATGGCGGGCACTGTACTCAATATGGCCTGGTATGTATATATGGGCATTGTGTACTTCAGTGTCCTGCAGACCGCGGGAGCTTTTAGAATTAAATTTGCGCTGTGCCTGCCTCTGGTTGCTCTCATCTTTTTGGTTCTTGCCCGCAAGGCCATTAAGTCCGATGAAGACTTAGTGCGCAGTATGGACAGGATAAGATAGCCCGACAAGAAAAAGAGAGGCTCCAACCGCACATGGCTGGAGCCTCTCTTTTTGGTACTGATAATCAATGTAATTTAAAGTCCTAAGCCTTTTACAGCCTTGTTGGCTGCTTCGTTAACCTTCTGGTTAGCTTTCTCCGCAGCTTTGTTCACTGCTTCATTTGTCTTGGTCTGGGCCTTAGTAACTTCCTCGTTCACTTTGTTTTCAGCTGCAGCTTTGGCGTTGGATGCGGCTGCTTCGGCTGCGTTCTTTACGTTCTCAGGAGCATTTTTTACAGCTTCTGCTGCGGACTCGGCTGCAGCAACAGCTGTAGCACCCTTGGAAATGGCAGGAGAAGCCAGTTTGGTTACATCCGTTGCAACGGCAGCTTTAGCTTCTTCGGCTGTAGTAGCGGCTGATGTGGGCAGATTCTGGATGCCCTGAACCAGCGAAGCGATGGTTGCATTGCCTGATGTAAACTGCTTGATGTTGTCTGCGTGCTCGTTGACGAACTTCTTGATAGCCTCGCCATAGCCTTTGGCTTCCTCTAACTTGCCGCTTGAAACCAGGTTTTTATACATGGTTTGCAGGTTAGCCAAGGCAGCAACAACCTTCTGGTTGTCTTTTCCCTGTAGAACTTTGGTCAGTTCACCAGTCAGTGCATTAACGGTGTTCTGTGTTTCAGGAGCCAATACAGGGACTGAATCCACTACAGCAAGGGAGTCTGCATCGGAGGCAGCTCCAGGCTTAGCATTGTTTCCACAACTTGAAAGGAGGATTGCAGCTACTGCAATGCTCATCATCATAACTTTCTTCATAACTCTTATTTTTTGGTTTGGTATGTTATTAATGGTTGCAAATATAGTCTTTAAAAGCATTGGTTGTTGCTTTTGTTTAGTATTTTTAATAAATTGGCAATAAAAATATTACATATTCTGATACATGAGGCGATGTGGCAGTAATTATAGGTGATAATAGACAGTATTGACAGCTGTAAACTGCAGAGGTGTAAACCTGAATGACAGCCACAAACTGTCAGAGTGCTAAAAGACATTCTTCCGGAACTTTTGACACTTGTCGCACGATTATCCGACACTTGTCACACAATCGTGCGACACTTGTCGAAAGTTCTGAAAGGATACCTTCGGCACAATAATCAGGCTGCCGCGTGTCCGTGATACTTGGCTGATAAAGAAACCGTAAGAATGGATTGGAAGTGCCGGACTAACAAAGCCGAGGCGGTATGTGCCGGCTCCTGGCGTATTAGAACAAAAAAGGGTGACCTTTTTACAGGTCACCCTTTATCTGAAGAGGTTGCAGGTCAACTTTAAAGTTGTTCGCTCCAATCTTCCTGGCTCTTACGAACGTAAGACTGGTAGCGGAGTTTTGCCATATCCTCACATGCCTTTGTCAGCTCATCTGCTTCATCAGGATAAGCCTTCTTGACGGAGAGGAAGCGTACTTCGCTCATCAGGAAATCCTGGAACTTAGTCCAGTCAGGAGCCTTGGAGTCAAGAACGAACGGGTTCTTTCCTTCTTCGGCCAATTGCGGATTGTATCTCCACAGGTGCCAGTAGCCGCTCTCCACGGCGCGGGCTTCCTGTGCCTGGCTGCGTCCCATGCCACCTTTCACCTTCAAACCGTGGTTGATACACGGAGAGTAGGCAATGATGAGTGACGGGCCTGGATAGGCTTCTGCCTCGCGGATTGCCTTCAGCGTCTGGTTGTTGTCAGCGCCCATGGCAATCTGAGCCACATATACATAGCCGTAGGTTGTTGCCATCAAGCCGAGATCTTTTTTGCGAACGCGTTTGCCCTTGGCAGCAAACTGAGCGATGGCACCCAGCGGTGTAGACTTTGAACTCTGTCCGCCGGTGTTGGAGTAAACCTCGGTATCGAGAACCAGGATGTTGACATCCTCGCCCGAAGCAATCACATGGTCGAGGCCGCCGTAGCCGATATCGTACGAAGCGCCGTCACCTCCGATAATCCACTGGCTGCGTTTAACGAGATAGTGGTCGAGAGTCTTCAGCTCCTTGCATACGGGGCAGTCGTGTTCTGCACCGGCCTCAATCAGCGGTTTCAGCTTGGCAGAGGCAACTTTGGATGCTTCAGAGTCGTCCTTGCTGTCTATCCATTCCTGTGCAGCTTCCTTGAAGTCGGCCGGAGTGTCGTCTTTGGCCATCAGCTCGTTGAGCAGCAGGCAGACGCGTTCTCTCATCTTCTTGTTTGCCAGAGCCATGCCAAGACCGAATTCGCAGAAATCCTCAAAGAGTGAGTTGTTGAATGCCGGACCTTGACCCTTCTCGTTCGTAGTATAAGGGGTTGAAGGAACGGATGCAGAATAGATAGAGGAGCAGCCTGTAGCGTTGGCTATCATCTCGCGATCACCGAACAGCTGCGAAACCAGTTTTACGTATGGAGTCTCACCGCAGCCTGCACAGGCACCCGAGAACTGGAACAGCGGCTGAGCGAACTGTGTGTTCTTGGGGCTCTGACGAATGTCAACAAGGTCTTGCTTACTCTTCACGTTCTTCATCATGTATTCCCAGTTGGCGGCACGCTTCGTAGCTTCTTCTTCGCCAAAGATGAACGGAGTCATGCCAAGAGCCTTCTCGCCCTTCTTGCCTGGACATACATCGGCACAGTTTCCGCAACCTGTACAGTCGAGCACTGATACCTCAATGCGGAACTGCATACCCTTGAGCTGCTTCGGAGCAATCACGTCGAGCGTGGTCTCATTGAAGCCGGCCTTCTCCTGCTCGTCAAGAACGAACGGACGGACACAAGCGTGCGGGCAAACGAATGCACACTTGTTGCACTGGATACAATTATCAGGATTCCACTCTGGAACGAATGTCGTAACGCCGCGTTTCTCAAAAGCGGATGTTCCTACAGCCCAAGTACCGTCGGTAGTGCCATGCTTTACAAAGTCAGAAACCTTGAGCAGGTCGCCAACCTGGGCATTCATGGGGCGAACGATTTCCTTGATGAAAGCGGGAGCGTCGTCATTGTCGGCGCCGTCTGCAGGCAGTTCGGCCCATGCCGGGTCAACAGCAAGCTGCTTGTACTCGTTGCCACGGTCAACAGCTGCAAAGTTCTTGTCGACAACATCCTGTCCTTTCTTCGAGTAAGACTTCACGATGAAAGCCTTCATCTGCTCAACGGCCAGCTCAAGAGGAATAACCTCAGTAATGCGGAAGAATGCACTCTGGAGAATGGTATTGGTGCGGTTGCCCAAGCCAATCTCCTGTGCTATCTTGGTAGCGTTGATGTAGTAGACGGTAATGTTGTTCTTGGCAAAGTAGCGCTTTACCTTGTTGGGGATGAAGTTGACAAGCTCCTCGCCGTCGAAAATGGTGTTGAGCAGGAACGTACCGTTCTTACGCAGGCCGCGGGTAACATCGTACATATTCAGGTAAGCTTGAACATGGCACGCCACGAAGTTAGGTGTGTTTACCTGATAGGTGGAGTGGATGGGCGTGTCTCCAAAGCGCAGGTGGGAGCAAGTGAAGCCACCGCTCTTTCTGGAGTCGTAAGAGAAGTAGGCCTGGCAGTACTTATTGGTGTTGTTACCAATAATCTGAACGGAGTTCTTGTTGGCACCCACGGTACCGTCAGCACCCAAACCATAGAACTTAGCCTCAAACATGCCTTCGCCGCCCATAGGAATTTCTTCCACTTCCGGCAGTGAAGTAAATGTTACGTCGTCTACGATACCTACGGTGAAGTGGTTCTTCGGCTCCGGCAGTTCCAGATTGTTGAATACTGAAATAATCTTTGCAGGAGTGGTATCGGCAGAGCCCAGACCATAGCGGCCACCGACAATAAGCGGTTTGCGCGGGTCTTCGTAAAGGGCGCTCTTTACATCTAAGTACAGCGGCTCGCCCTCTGCTCCCGGCTCCTTTGTGCGGTCAAGAACGGCGATACGCTTTACCGTGGCGGGCAGAGCCTTGCGGAGATAGTCTACGGAGAACGGACGGTACAAGTGTACAGCTACCATACCGACTTTCTTTCCCTGTGCCATGAGGTGGTCAATGGCCTCGCGGGCAGCCTCGGTGGCAGAACCCATGAGCACGATGACATTCTCGGCATCCTTTGCTCCATAATAATTAAAGAGGTGATATTCACGTCCTGTAATGGTAGAAATCTTGCCCAGCAAGTCTTCCACTACTTCGGGAACCTTGTCGTAATACTCGTTGCTGGCCTCACGATGTGTGAAGAAAGTCTCCGGGTTCTCTGCTGTACCACGTGTAACGGGATGCTCCGGAGTCATGGCGCGGTCGCGGAAACGCTGTACGTCGGCAGGGTCGAGGAGTTTGGCAACTTCTTCCTGGTCAATTTCCTCAATCTTATGATATTCGTGAGAAGTGCGGAAACCGTCGAAGAAGTTGATGAATGGCACGCAGGTTTTCAGTGTTGCCAGGTGCGGGACAGCGGTAAGGTCCATTACTTCCTGAACGGAACCGGAGCAGAACATGGCGAAACCGGTTTGACGGCAAGCCATTACGTCCTGATGGTCGCCGAAGATGCACAGTGCATGGGTGGCCAGGGTGCGGGCTGATACGTCGAACACGCAGGGCAGCAGTTCGCCTGCAATCTTGTACATGTTCGGAATCATCAGCAAGAGACCCTGTGAAGCAGTGAACGTGGTTGTGAGGGCGCCGGCCTGAAGTGAACCGTGAAGCGCGCCTGCGGCACCGCCTTCCGATTCCATTTCCTGCACGGTCACGGTCTGGCCAAACAGGTTTTTGCGTCCTTTTGCAGCCCATTCGTCAACATGTTCTGCCATTGGAGATGACGGAGTGATAGGGTAGATAGCAGCAACTTCCGTAAACATATAGCTTACGTGGGCAGCTGCAGTGTTACCATCACAAGTGATAAATTTTTTTTCTTTAGCCATTTTCGTTAGTATAAAATGTTAATGTATATAATGTCAGTATAAAAATCCGAGGAGCCACAAGGGTATTTTGTTGTCCTTACCCACCTCTGTATTGTAGCGGGCGTATACGGTATCCGTGTTATATCTTACCTTGTGTTCTTTTTGTGCGTCGCAGATGCGGAACTTCTTGTCGCCGTCCACCACGTAGAAATGTTCTTTGTTGCCTTGGTTTACGATGTGATCTTTCCACAGCGAGTTAACGAAGAAGGTCTCCATCAGCTCCTGCTCGTTAATCTGAATGGGGTAGATGGCATACATCAGGCTCGCGTTGTGCAGCATTACCTTCGAGGGTTTCTTCGGAAAATCCTGCCCTACGGGATAGATGATGTTTATCAGCCGGGCGTCTGCCAGATACTTGATATAATTCATCACCGTAGCCCTGCTGGTCTGAATTTCGTCTGCCAAGTTGCTGATGTTGGGTGCTTTTGGGCCTTCAACGGACAGAAGATAGAACAATTTCTTGATTTTCGTGAGGTATTTCAGCTCTATCTGCTTGATGAGCAAGATATCAACCTCCATCATCATGTTCATGGTTTTCAGCAGATTCTCGGAAAAGCTGCGATGCTCGAGGAAAAAAGGATAGAAGCCGTGATGTATATAATCCAGGAAAAACTTCATGGGGCTGACCTTGGGCAGGATTTCTTTGATGATGTGCTCGTGGTCATGCAGTATCTCGTCAAGCGTGTAGGGCCTGAAGCTGTTGCCCGACATGAGGTTCAGATACTCCCTGAACGAGAATCCTCTCAGGTTGTAACTCTTCACGATACCGTTGAGTTCAGGGTTCTCCTCCTTCAGTCTCATGACGCTGGAACCAGTGAAAACGATTTTCAGTTCGGGAAAAAGATCGTAGCATTTTCTCAGCTCCGAACTCCAGTTAGGCTGCTTGAAAACCTGGTCAATGAGCAGAACTTTGCCGCCGTTGTTGACGAAGTCTTCTGCAAAATCGGCTATACCGCGTGCCTGAAAGTAGAAGTTGTTCATGTTGACATACAGGCACTGGCGGTCGTCTTTGTTGAATCTCTCTTTAGCATACTGAAGGAGGAAAGTCGTCTTGCCCACACCCCGGGTTCCCTTGATGCCAATCATGCGGTCGTTCCAGTCAACCTCGTCCATTAGCGTGCGGCGGACGGGTGCGTTGGTATGTTCTACAAGATAGGAGTGTGTGCGAAAGAAAGCCTCTTCCATACGTTAAATTGATAATTCGATTTTATTCCATGCAAAGTTAGCAATTATTTTGGAAATTGCAAACTATAGATTGCAAAATATTTGCTTTTTAGTTTTTTTAGTATTAGAGCAAATGAGCGTGTTTTCAACTGCCAGGCAAATGGCTCTTTGGCAGGTTGTACCAGCTGGATTTAACGCAGTGCCCAAAGGCCGGATAATCGCATCTGTACACATCTGCACGGTACATATTTGACGTTATGCTATCCTTTCGCTCCCACTTATTTCGTATCTTTGCATCTGCTAAAGTTTAATTTAATGAAGCTGCATATCTTTAATCCGGAGCACGACATAGCTTTGGCATGCCACAGGGAACATTTTACGGCGCCGAAAGCCGGTCGTGACCTGAGGCGTGATTTGGCCTTTCTGCCGGTGTTGTGGGCCGCAGACCGGGATGTTGTTTTGGTTGATGATGCTCGCGGAATGTGTCTTCCCGACTTTGTGAAGGCACGCTTGGCCGAACGCCACGTCCGTCTGGTGACTGATTTTCGAACGACAGAAAAACCGCTTAGTTGGCAGGATATAGCGCCCTGGGGGTGGGATTTGGCTCTCCGGAGCCGACTTGCGGATTTGGGCTTGACGGAGAGTTCGCTGCCTTCGCGTGCCTACATAGACTTTGTTTGCAATGCAAGCCACCGCCAATTTGCTGCCGAGCATGTCTTGAAACAACTCGTTGACCATGACGACCGGTTAACTGGGAGTGCGGAATATGCCACCACTATTAACGAACTGGAAGAAAAGTTGGCAGCCGTCCATACATCCTGTGCCATGCTGAAAGCTCCCTGGAGCAGCAGTGGGAGAGGGGTTCGACGGATTTCGACGAGGCTTGGAGACAATAGTCTCCATGCCCCAACGCTTGCAGACCCCTCCGTGCGCGGTTGGGTTCTGGGCGTTATGGCGCGACAAGGTGGCGTGATGGTGGAACCATATTATGACAAACTGCTTGATTTCGGTGTTGAGTTTGAGGTCACGCCGACGACGGTTAAGTACCGTGGTCTCTCTTTATTCCGAACCGTTAACGGCGCTTATACCGGAAATCTGTTGGCTACCGAGGAGGAGAAAATGACCCTGATAGCGGCTTATATTGACATCAAACTAATAGATGAGTATCTACACGTTATATCACTGATTATAAGTAAATTATTCGTTGGTAAGTACGTGGGACCTTTAGGCGTTGACATGATGATTGTATCTGCCGGAGATAGTGCTGCCAAACAGACGAATGGATTGCTCCATCCGTGTGTGGAATTGAATTTGCGGCGTACGATGGGCCACGTTGCCTTGTCCTTGTCACCCTCTGAACAGAATAACCGGAAACTCATGTCCATCAGGTACGACGGCAGTTATCATCTTGATATCTCACCTCTGTAATTTCTTCCCGCTGTTTTATCGTTTTCCCGTTTTTCGGTAGTATGTATATTTGATGTGGCTGAAACCACCCCCGCTGGTCATTAGAACAGGCTCATTTTGGGTGTTGATGATATCCGGTTGGAACTTTCGACACTTGTCGCACATATATTTGACACTTGTCGCACAATCGTGCGACAAGTGTCGAAAGTTCCCGAAAGACAACTTCAACCCTTTTCAAACACACTTATGGTGCGGTTACAAACAGCAAAGAGGCATGCCGAACCTTGCCGGCATGCCTCTTCTGTATGGATATGCGAATGGATTTCTGCTGTGGTTAATAGGCAAACAGGGGGAAATCCTTCATCGTGGCGTTTACTTTCTCGCGTACCCGGGCTATTACCTGCTCGTTTTCCGGGTCGTCGAGCACCTCGGTAATCAGGTCTGCTATGAGCACCATCATGTCCTCCTTGGCGCCTCGTGTTGTCATGGCAGCCGTTCCAAGACGGATACCTGATGTCTGAAGAGCCGAGCGGGTGTCGAATGGAACCATGTTCTTGTTTACCGTAATGTCGGCTGCAACGAGGGCGTTTTCAGCCACCTTGCCCGTAAGGTCGGGATATTTGGGACGGAGGTCAACCAGCATGGAGTGGTTGTCTGTGCCGCCGCTCACGATGTCGAAGCCGCGGTCAATCAGTTCCTGAGCCAAACGGGCGGCGTTGACCTTTACCTGCTTGGCATAATCTCTCCATGAGGGCTGCAGGTTTTCGCCAAAACCTACGGCCTTGGCAGCAATCACGTGCTCCAGCGGACCGCCTTGCGTGCCGGGGAAGACGGCGCTGTTGAGCAGGCTGCTCATCATGCGCACTTCGCCTTTCTTTGTCGTCTTGCCCCAAGGGTTGGGGAAGTCTTTGCCCATCAGGATGATGCCTCCGCGTGGGCCACGTAGTGTTTTGTGGGTGGTGGAGGTTACGATGTGGGCGTATTTCAACGGGTTGTTGAGCAATCCGGCTGCTATGAGACCTGCCGGGTGAGCCATGTCAATCATGAGGAGGGCACCCACCTCGTCGGCTATCTTGCGCATCCGCTCGTAGTTCCATTCGCGACTGTAGGCGCTTCCTCCGCCAATAATCAGCTTGGGCTTGTGTTCCAGAGCAAGCCGTTCCATTTCATCGTAGTCAACACGGCCGGTTTCCCGGTTCAAATCGTAGCCTATGGGCTGGTAAAGAATACCCGAGGTATTGACTTTGCTGCCATGTGAAAGATGGCCTCCGTGGTCGAGATTAAGACCCATGAAGGTGTCGCCGGGATTCAGACAGGCCAACAGCACGGCAGCATTAGCCTGTGCGCCGGAGTGGGGCTGCACGTTGGCGTATTCGGCGCCAAAGAGCTTTTTAACACGTTCGCGAGCCAAGTCTTCAACTTCGTCAACTACCTGGCAGCCGCCATAGTAGCGGTGTCCGGGCAGTCCTTCGGCATACTTGTTGGTCAGGTATGACCCCATGGCCTGCATAACTTCATCACTCACGAAATTCTCTGATGCTATCAGTTCCATGCCTCTGAGCTGGCGCTGATGCTCTTTCTCAATCAGATCGAAAATTACTTGGTCTTTTTCCATATTTGTTGTGAATATATCTCTCGGCTGAATTCGATTTTGGTGGATGCCGGAAGAGGTGAGATTTTGATTTTCTTGCGTGGTTCCTGATAGAAAAAATGGCTTATGCTGTTAACTTGAAGTGGTGTTTATGATATTGAAGTAAGGCTGTATGATATTCATATATAGTGTTAATAATCAACATATATACACCTTTGATTTAACAGCTTTGGCAATGTTACACAAGCTCTACTTTGTTCATCTCCTGCTCTTTGTCGCAGTATCTGCACTTGATGATGCCGTGCTCCTTGTCTACAACATTGAAGACGGTCTCCATAGGCTCGTTATTGGTGATGCACTTTGGGTTGTTGCATTTTACTATTCCGCGCAATTCATCGGGTGTTTCCACCGTTTTCTTTTCTACTACCTCGTAGTTTCTGATAATGTTTAATACTATTTTGGGTGCAACCACCGACAGGCGTGAGATTTCCTCGGTGGTGAAGAACTTGTCGGAAATCTTGATGATGCCTTTGTGCCCCACTTTCTTTGAAGTGAGATAGTTGCCTATGGTGACGGGAGTGGTAAGCTCCTGAAGTTTCAGCAGATTGACTACTTGGTATGTTTTTTCGGCCGGAATGTGGTCTATAACGGTGCCGTTTTCTATTGCGGTAACGAGTAATTCTTTTTTTGCCATCTTTTTTTGAATTTAGAATTTACTTTCTATCATCGTCGTGTCGTTCTTGATGTCATCTAAGGTGATGCCCAAGCAGTAGCAGTAGATGGCCTCGCGGGCATATAACCCGTTCTGTGCCTGTTGAATGTAGTACGCGTGTGGATTTTCGTCCACATCGTAGGCAATCTCATTGACCCTCGGCAGCGGGTGCATGATTTTCATGTTGGGCTTTGCGTTGCCCAGCATGTCATTTTTGAGAATGTAGACGTTCTTCACTTGCTCATATTCCATCAAATCAGAGAAACGCTCCTTCTGTACACGTGTCATGTAGAGAATGTCTGCATCGGCAATAACCTTGTCGTTGAAGGCAGTGTGCTCTTGATATTTGATGCCATGCTCCTTGCAGTATAGCTTGTATTCCTGAGGCATGGCCAGTTCTTTGGGAGCAATGAAATGAAAGGTGGGGTTGAAGTGGCGCATGGCCATGAGAAGGGAATGAACCGTACGGCCGTACTTCAAGTCGCCTACAAGATAGATGTTCAGATTATCAAGTGTACCTTGGGTCTTATAGATGGAGTAGAGGTCGAGCAGACACTGTGACGGGTGCATGTGGGCTCCGTCGCCGGCATTAATAATAGGTATGGGCGCAATTTCGCTGGCGTACTGTGCTGCGCCTTCAAAATAATGGCGCATGGCAATGATGTCGGCGTAGTTGCTGACCATGAGAATGGTGTCTTTGAGCGTCTCTCCCTTGGTGGTGCTTGATGTCTTGGCATCTGAAAAACCAATGACTCGGGCGCCAAGACGGTTGGCAGCGGTTTGAAAACTGAGTTGTGTACGGGTGGAGGGTTCAAAGAAAAGCGTGGCTACTACTTTCCCTTTGAGAAGGTCCCTGTTGGGATGCTTTTCGAACTCCTGCGCCATCTCCAGCAGATAGATGAGCTTCTCTTTGGAGAGGTCGGCAATCGTCACAAAATTATGTTTTTCCATTTATAATTTGATTGATTGTTTTCGAATTCGACGGCTAAGTTAAGCAATAATTTCCGTTTTTGATGCCAAATTAAGAGAAAAGTTGTATTTTTGCAGAAATAAGTAAGATTACGTCATGAGAAAAGCGTTGATACATTTTCTATGGAGCATGCTTGGTCTGCTGGTCGGCCTGGTTCTGGTGGCTTTTGTGGCTATCTGGAATGGCTGGATAGGCTATATGCCGGAGATAGAGGAATTACAGAACCCTATCAGCCGGTTTGCCACTCAGGTTTATTCGGCAGACGGTAAGGTTATGGGAACATGGAACTTTAACAGGGAAAATCGTATTCCCGTGCCTTATTCCAAGTTGGCTCCGCATTTGGTTCACGCGCTTGTGGCAACCGAGGACGCAAGGTTTTATGACCATTCGGGCATCGATTTCATCGCATTAGGACGCGCTGTGGTAAAGCGTGGTATCCTGGGGCAGGAGAGCGCCGGTGGTGGTTCCACTATCACGCAACAGTTGGCCAAGCAACTTTATTCGGAGACTGCGCACTCTACGGTTGAGCGTTTGTTGCAGAAACCAATAGAATGGGTGATAGCGATTAAGCTCGAACGCTATTATACCAAGGAAGAAATAATCGCTCTGTATCTTAATTATTTCGATTTTCTGCACAATGCAGTAGGCATTAAGACGGCATCTAACACCTATTTTAATAAAGAGCCTAAAGACCTCACGGTGTGTGAGTCGGCAACTTTGGTCGGGTTGTGCAAGAATCCGTCGCTTTTCAATCCAGTCCGGTATCCAGAGCGGTGTACCGACAGACGGAATGTGGTGCTGGGCCAGATGCTGAAGGCAGGTTATCTGTCGAACGAAGAATACAGGCAGTATAGTGCCGAACCGCTGGAGTTGAACTTTCATCGCACGGATCATAAGGATGGAAGTGCAACATACTTTCGGGAGTTTCTGCGTCAATACATGATGGCCAAGCGTCCTGAGAAGAACAATTATCCGTCCTGGAACAAGCGCCAGTATGTCTTGGATTCCATAGCTTGGGTATCTGATCCTCTGTACGGATGGTGCAACAAGAACTTCAAAAAGGATGGTTCCCCGTATAACGTCTATACCGATGGCCTGAAAGTGTTTACGACAATAGATTCCAGAATGCAGAAGTATGCTGAAGAAGCAGTCTATGGGCATGTAGCCAAATACCTGCAGCCGGAATTTTTCAAGGAGAACAGAGATAAGTCGAATGCTCCTTTTACCGATGAACTGACAACAAAGCAAGTGAACCAAATCATGGAGCGCGCTGTATTACAGAGTGACCGCTATCGTGCATTGAAGGCATCGGGGGCTTCGCAAGAAGCAATTCATAAGTCGTTTCACACTCCTGTCGATATGTCTGTGTTTACCTATCATGGCGACATCGATACGGTTATGGCCCCGATAGATAGTATCAGATACTACAAGTCGTTCTTGCGGGCTGGCTTTATGAGCATGGATGCTAAAACGGGTGAGGTGAAAGCCTATGTAGGAGGATTGGATTATAACCACTTCATGTATGATATGGTTATGGGCGGAAGGCGTCAGGTAGGGTCTACTATTAAACCGTTCCTCTATTCACTGGCAATGGAAAATGGTTTTTCACCTTGTGACAAGGTTCCGAATGTTCAGCGTACATATATGGTTGCGGGCAAACCTTGGACCCCGCGCAATGCGAACAGACGCCGTTATGGCCAAATGGTTACATTGAAGTGGGGACTGGCCCAGTCTAATAACTGGATTTCTGCCTATCTCATGAGCCGCCTTAATCCGCAGCAGTTTGTGAGCATGTTGCATGACTTTGGCATCAACAATCCCGATATTTATCCGTCGATGTCGCTTTGCTTGGGACCTTGCGAGGTCTCCGTAGGCGAGATGGTGAGCGCTTATACAACTTTTGCCAATAATGGTATCAGATGTGCACCGCTTTTTGTATCGCGAATAGAAGATAATTCCGGCAATACCCTTGCCAAGTTCCAGCCGCGTATGAATGAGGTTATCAGTTCTTCGAGTGCTTATAAGATGTTGGAAGAACTAATGGCAGTCGTTGACGAAGGTACAGGTGGCAGATTGCGCTATAAGTATAACCTCGAAGGGCAAATTGGTGGCAAGACAGGTACAACCAATCGGAATTCTGATGCTTGGTTTATGGGCTTCACCCCTCAATTGGTGAGTGGGTGCTGGGTTGGGGGAGAAGACCGTGACATCCATTTCGACTCTATGCAAATGGGGCAGGGCGCTACAATGGCACTTCCTATTTGGGCGTATTTTATGCAGAAAGTTTATCGTGACCGCACCTTGCCTTATGATTCTACGCATGTTTTTGATATTCCACAAGATTTCAACCCTTGTGCTAAAGAGGATGATAATATAAATATGTATGGGATTGATGAAGTCTATGAATAAAGTATTAAGCCTATTCAGCTTTTTCTGAAATAGAAGCTCATATTAAAGATTAAATCTGGTAGGATTTTGTAAATTTAGCGGAAAAGTTTGTATGTTTTTGAAATTTTCCTTTTATTTTGTTTGGCGGTTATTGTTTTTTGTTCTACCTTTGCATCCGCTTTCGGGTAATCCCGTAGGCTATTAAAAGAGTTCTTTGAAACGATTTACATAGACAGAAAAGTAGTACGAGAAGCGGGCGCTTTTTCTATTTATATTAATAGGTAGTGAAGCGTCCGGGTAAACGAAACGAACCGTTCAATTCATATATTGAAAAGACTTCTTGAAGAGGATAGACGTGCATCCGAGAACAGACAGACATTTCCTGTGCCCTTCGTGGCATGGGAATGGAATTCATATTTTACAATGGAGAGTTTGATCCTGGCTCAGGATGAACGCTGGCTACAGGCTTAACACATGCAAGTCGAGGGGCATCATGCGGGTTGCTTGCAACCTGTGATGGCGACCGGCGGATGGGTGAGTAACGCGTATCCAACCTTCCCTT
>NZ_FOHY01000026.1:0-25624 GCF_900111525.1 Prevotella sp. kh1p2 | reverse complement strand
CAGACATGGTCATCAGCAGGTCAAGCGTCAGACCGCTCTCCTGATACCTGCGCACATACTTGCGCACAGTGTTACGCGAGAGATGAAAAGCACTAGAGATGCTTTTTATACTCATTCCAATGGCGTAACATCGCAATAAATTTCTTAACTTTGTCATTGAATTCTGTAGTTTAACGTTTATCCGCCAGTCAGGACGGCAACACAAAACTACAAAAAAGCCCCTGAATGGCAATCGCATTCAGGGGTCAATTTTATTTTGCCGCAGAGGGTCATTCTTATTTTGCCCGTAAGGGTCAACGTCGCTTGCCCTCGGGGGTCAAACGCGCTCGGCTTTTCCAGCAGGTCGGGTTTCATAAAACAGTCACTGTATTTCATCATCTCCAATCCGGCAAACATCTCGGAAGCACCTCCTTTGTTCACAAAGTCCACTTCGGTAGCCATAAGAATGTCTCCCGCAGGAATGTTGAGCATGGTCTGCATGACACCCAAGTCAAAGAAAAGATACTTCACATAGCTTTCATTTTCCTCTGCTCCGAGTGGGATGCCATGTGCGTCCGTATGCTTCACAGGGGTTACAAGCCCGGCAAGCGTAAGCAGGTGCAGGGCTTCTTTCACCACCGTGGATTTCGTGTCGCGTGCGGCTGTGGCATAAACGAACTTCTTTCCTGCCTGCAATGCCGTCGAGCGCAGCACCTGCCTGAGGAGAACCGGTGAAAACCGTTTCTTGTACTTGGAAAAGTCGTCGCTGTATGTGTCGATAATTTCATTGTGGATGTGCGACACCTCTATATAACTATGCGTTTCCACCCATTCCGTCACGGCTGCCGGCATTCCTCCCACAAGATAGAACGAGCGCAGCTGTTCTATCAAAACCTTGTGTGCCGATTCTGTAAGAGGAGCATCGGCCATTGCCTTCCGTTTGAAGTCAACGGTGAGTCCGAGTCCCTGAGCCATGAGAAATTCGTCGAACGAGAAAGGGTACATATACAGCGAACGTATCCTTCCCACACCAAACGACGGCAGTTCCTCCAAGGCAAACTCCAGCAGCGAGCCGGCGGCAATGACATGTAATTCGGGATAGTCCTCCTTGAAGTAGCGCAGAGCCATGACAGCCTCCTTGCTTACCTGAATTTCGTCAATGAAGAGGAGCGTCTCGCCCGGTATGATGGGATGGCAAGCGTACCGCTGAGTTTCTCGCACGTAGTCTTCACATTGATGTTCTCCGTGAACAGTTGCCGCAGATCGGGTTGCTTTTCAAGGTTCACCTCAACAAAGTAGCGGAATTGCTTTCCGAGTTCTCTTACGGCAGTGGACTTGCCCACCTGACGGGCACCACGTATCAGCAACGGCTTGCGTCGAGCTTCGGTTTTCCACTCACGCAATTTGTCGTCTATGTGCCTTTTGAAGTAAGTCATCTGTATAATATGATTGCCGTTTAGAAATGATTTGCGTACAAAGTTACGATTTAATTCTGAAAACACAATCAAAAGGAGAAAGAAAAAGACTAAAATCAATATCGAAATAGGGATTACTTCAGAAAGAATAGGCAGCGAAAACCCTGTTCCTGCTTTTCAGAGTCGCATTGCGTGTGGTCTGAATCCGATGAAGAACTGCCATAAAAGGCTATTCAATTCTCCAAAAACGCCATCTGTTAATATTGGCAAAAATATCACTACTAAAAGACTAACATACAATGCCTTACAAGCATCTTATGCACGATAATGATAAGTCGGAGAAATGCAAAATGCACGATAATGATAGGTTTTTGACCGATAATGATAAGCCCTTTCGTGCCACGTGCCCGTAACTTTGCAACAAGAATCAGCGACACTCTGCAAATCGGGAAACAGGTGTCCCTTGCACTCGCTTCAAGAATCTTCACTGTATAATAAAAAACAAAAAAGATATGCGGCAGAAAAGTGATAAACGTACCAAACGGCAAGAGCGTTATATGAAGTTCTCGGAAGACCATATCCAGTTCCTCGACGACATACGCGGCACTATCCGTGATATGATAGATATCGAGCTCGACCGTCGTGGTGTTTCTCCTGATGGCAATCCTCATCCCGAGAATCCGCCGCCTGACCCGAAAGGCAGGGAGCCATCGGAAGCCAAAACCGAAGAGCCGAACGACCGTCCCTGCCGCACCCTCTGGAAGCGCATCGTGAGCCTCTTCACCGTATGCCTATAATAATATAAGGTATGTAGAACAGACATATATATAAACCCTTTTAATTCTAATCAAGTATGAACAAAAGACAAGCAAAACCGCTCATTCCGCCGCTCAGCGGCCGATGGGCAAGGGTGGGTCTTACGGCACTGCTCACCGCTTTCGTTGCAGTCGGCGCACAGGCGCAGACCTTTGACGAGGGCAGTACGCAGCCACCACGAGACCGCAGCAGCGAACTACGCACCCGCACTTGGAGCATTTACGCTCAAGGCGGACTGTCGTGGTCTACCGACGTATGGTATCAGAACCTTGATGCCAAGCGCAGTTACAGACAATCGCCCGCCGTGGGTGGCGGCGTGGACTTCACCATCCGGCCGTGGGTGCGTGTGGGAGCAGAATACCTATGGTCGCGCTACCGCAGGGAGCAGCGCTTCTCCACACTCGACACCAAGACGATGCCCGTGAAGGCCTACGGCAACTACCTGATGAACTTCCACAACGCCAAGCTCGGCGCGGGCTTCAACCTCATGGAGTTCTGGCCGCACCGCCGTGCGCAGTGGTTGAACATCTGGGCCGGCACAGGCGTGGGCTACACCATCGGACGTGGCAACGAGTACGGCATGTATTTCAGCAACACCAAGACCGTGGGCGGAACGACAACGCCTTTCGTTGATGGCGAGAGCATCAGCAACGACGACGCCATCACCATCACGGGCAACGTGCAGACGAAGAACCGACACGAGAAGTTCAACACCTTCTACATCCCTGCCTCGCTCCACATCGAGGCTGACGTGAGCCGACAGTTCACCATTGGACTGAAGGGCGAGATGGACTGGCTCTTCAACCGAAAGGACATCGCCCCGAAGAACCTCATCTTCGCCCTTGCCACCGTGCGCTACAACTTCGTGCCGAGCCGTGCCCGTGTGCAGCGTGCCAACTACGAGGGCGAAATCTCCACGCTCAACGACCGTGTGAACACCCTGCAACGCGAGGCTGCCGAAGCCAAGGCGCAGGCCGACAAGGCAGAGAGCGCACGCCGACAGGCGGAACAGCAGAAGGCCGACCTCGAACGCCGACTGCAAGAGTGCGAGAACAGCAAGCCTACGACGGCAACAGCCATTCAGCCCTCGCACTTCGTGCAGTTCGATCACAACAGTTCCTATATGAGCCGTGCCGAGACCGACCGACTGAAAGTCTTCGCTCGCAGCGTGCGTGGAAAGAAACTCTCGCTCGTGGCAGAAGCCAGCACACCCGGCAGCAACGGTTATAACCAGCAACTCTCCGAGCGTCGCCTCACACGGGTGGTGGAAGCCCTCGTCAAGGAAGGCTTCGCCCTTGAAGACCTGCATCCCACGACAGCCATCGGCGAGCAACAAAGCAAGCCATCAGCCGAAGGGCGCAGGGTAACGATAACAGTAGAATAAGTTCAAATGAATTTAAGAATAAAAGAACAATCACTTGAAACCTCGCAATAGTAATGTGTATTAAGGTTAATTGCATAAAAACATGGCTAATACTCAACCGATTGTAGCTGTCAAGAACATAACAGTTACTGGAAAAACGAAGAACAGCATTTCCATTCGCTGGAACAAGGCTACTGACAGGGAAAGCCCTCAAAGTCAGTTACTCTACACTGTTACATGGTGCGTAGCACCTTACGTATGGGACAATAAAATCCGTAAGATTGGTGAAAGGAAGTTCGACAATTCCTCCTACACCATCACAGGGCTCAAGCCCAACACTACATACGAAATTATCGTATATGTGAGAGACCCGCACGGATTCGAGAACACCTATGCCCGCGCCAAAGTTACCACCCTGCCTGATGCAGTGCCCAACACAGCGCCTTACATTCCGAACAAGGTGGTAGTGGTCAACAGAATAAATGCCAACAGCATCGAATTGTCATGGCAGAAGGCTACCGACAGGGAAACCGCCCAGAAGGACCTTCGCTATGTACTGACGTGGGCACCGGGACCGACATACGCCAGCAGGAAACAGGGGCCTTATCTTAAGGATGCAACCAGCTATAAGATAACGGGTTTGTTCCCCAACACCAGTTATCGTATTACGGTTTGGGTGTACGACGGGCAGAAATTCTCACAATACAACAACCTGCATGTCACCACCGCAAACGCAGTAGGCGGCAATACCGATGAACAGAGGCGCAAGGAAATCAACTCCGGACTGGCAGGCATAGCCTACCACCCTGCCGATTTGATAAACAACGACATGTATAATGACAAGACGCAATATCCTGACGCATTTGAAAGCCTGCCCGACAGGGACTTCGCCTTCATCTTGGACAAGAAGGAAGATTCCTTCAGAGAGCGGGAAATCTATGTGCGCGGAAGCGGATACGAGAATATCTATCCGGGAGCGATACTCATGGTAGACGACATGATAACAAGCGGTTCGCCCAATCCTTTGGGCAGGATTCCAAGAAGCAAGATTTCCATTTACGGCGACTTCCTCGCAGGCGGTAATCCGTCGCAGAGCAACATTAGTCCTACCAATGCTGATGTAAGAGAAGCTAAGAACAAGATTATGCGGACCCTACTCAATTCAGGCTACGAGGCTCCGGGCGTACAACGCATCAGGACGAAAATCCATACAAGCGAACAGAGTCTGAAGATGGATTTGGCAGTCGATGCCTCTTTTGCAGGGTGCAGCGTGAATGTAAAGGCCAAAACATCTTCTTCCGAGCAGTCGTTTGTGCAGGCCACCACGTTAGATCAGGATTACTTCACTATCAAGTTGAAGGACAACTGGAAACAAGACCCATCTTCTCTGTTCGCCAATAGCGTAACTTGGCAACAACTCAGCAGTGAGCTGAGGGGAAAGGCTATAGCCATCGTGACCTCGGTAACCTACGGCAGAACATTCAGCTACATGAAAGAATACTCGGCAAAGAAGTTCAATTTCGACTCTTCACAGAAGGTTTCCGGATACGGACAAAAGGCAGAGGGAAGCCAGTCGCTTGCCGAATCGTCGAGCTACACCAACGAAGAGATCTTTAACCTCGGAGGAACGGGCTTGCCTATATCTGTTCTGAGAAGCAAGCGCAGTCAGGCGGAACTGGAAAAAGCCATGAGCGACAACATGAAGTTCGGCCCCAGTAATCAGGGCGTTGTGATGAAATATACCATCCAGCTTATTACCGGTGCTTATCCCGGAAAGGTTGTCAAGCCCCTATACAGCGGAACGCAATATCAGATCGGTTACACTCGGTGCCCAAGAAGAATATCCGCAAAAATCAATGTTAAAAACGTTAGGATAGCGGACGGGCATGTGAAAGTGCAGCTCGACGTGCAGTGCTTCCGTGTAGTAAACGGGCGTCCCGTTATCTTCAAGATCGTAAACGGCAGCAGTTCGAATAGAGTGCAGGATCCGTGGTGGTATAAATTCCAGAATAGCATGACCCGAGAGTACGGCGACTTGAATAAGGGAGAGTATATATACAAAGACCCTCTGTTGCGTATAAGAAGCCGGTTCAGTCGCGTTGACGGCTGGGATGCCCAAGACCAGCGACGACTTAATCATGGGGAAATAGAGACCGGGGCTATGGAAGTCGTGCTGCGAGGCAGTGTCTTCGGAGCAATAAGAATCGCTGACGTAAAGAATTTGTAAGCATTAATGTAAAACTATAAAAATGATAACAATATGAAACGAATTAAATTCATGTTGCTTGCCATCGCCATGCTGTTGGCAGCACCCGCGTTCCTCACCTCATGTCAGGAAGACGCACCCGAAATCAACTACACGATGAACGTGTCAGTAATCAACGACTTCACCAAGGTGGTGGAAGCCATCAACAACGGCTCGCTCAAGAACGAGCAGGCCATTGCGAAACTCACCGAGGCCATCGACAAGATGAACGCCGACCAGCAGACCAAGCTGCAGGCCATCATTGACGTGCTGAACTCCGTGAACGCCACCCTCGAGACCAAGCTCGCCGCTATCGAGGCAGCAATGAAGGCACAGACGCTCACCCTTGAGAGCAAGCTCGCCCTCTTGGAAACGGCTATCAAAAACCAGACCATCAAGCAGGAGGAAATGGCACAGAAACTCATCACTGCCATCAACAACCTCAGCGGCAGTATGGAGGCGAAGATAGAAGCCATCACAGCGGCTATCAACAACGTGAATACTACGCTCGAGACCAAGCTCGCCCTCATCGAGGCAGCCATCAAGGCGCAGACTCTCTCGCTCGAAGCCAAGCTCGACCTGCTCGAACAGGCTATCAAGGCATTGCCCGACTATTCGGCACAGCTCGAAGCCATCAAGACAGCCATTGCCAACCTGCCCGACTACGGCGACAAGCTCTCTGCCATCGAGGCGGCCATCAAGGCAATGCCCGACTACAGCGACAAGTTCGACGCCGTGGTAGCCGCCCTCAACGCCATGAAGACGCAGGTGGAGGCACTCGGCACCGGCCAGACCGCCATCGCTACGAAGATTGGCGAAGTTACTGCTGCCATCAACAGCCTCATCGCCTCCGTGAACAGCGGCAACACCAGCGCAGCCGAAGCCCTCGCACAGATTATCCAAAAACTGGAGGAACTCAAGGCTGCCATAGGAAGCGGAGGTGACAGCACCCCTGACTTTACCAACACTGTTACTCTTGACGGCGTGACAATGCCGATAATCGATGCGGGAATAGATGAAGACGAATTTAATGAAGGCAACTACGATATAGTTCTCTTTGTGGCGAAAGATAAGGGAGTTAAAATAATGGCGGGGAAAGAGCCCCACGATGGCAAGACTATCGACCTGACGAAGAAAGAGCCTGAACACGACGATTGGTATTGGAGCGTCGAATGCTATAATCCTACTTTAATCTTCGATACTTATGGAGAACCCGGGACTCCATATCCAGTCTTCATGAGCGGCACGCTCAGCGTGAAATCCCTTGACAGCGAAGACGGCAAGCCTGTCTTCGAAATCGTACTGGAGGACGGCAAGGTAAAGGGTGAAGGAGAGTATGGAGACGGCAAGGAGCACACCATCAGCCTGAACTTCAAAGGCAGTATGAGATTTGATGACTATTAATAATAGCCCATTCATTCTTTAGGAACAAAGAGAAGAGTCAAACGATCTCGTCCTATGGAGTGTATCAGACGTCAAAGAGCGTAGGAAGTTTCTCCTCTCGCCGCTTTTGAGGACGAGAGGAGAATAACAAAAAAACAATATGTTTCATCCTTAAAATCAAGAAGAAATGGAAACGAAGAACATCAACAGCCCCCCCCGGCCAATGGTCGTAAACAAGAAAGCGGTGGAGAACATCGGAACGGACACCGTGCGCAACTTCTCACGCTACAACAGCGCCACGAGGAACGCCATCGGCAGGCGTATCATCGAAATGGCGGGCGAGGTGGCTCGCCCCGGTGCCGGTGGAGTATATAGTTTCGACCCCGACCACGGCTGCGGTTCAGTGCCCATCAGGGTGAAATGGCGCGACAGGTTCAAGGACATCATCATCGTCGTTACCGGCGGTGGAATCATCATCATACACATCTTCCCCCCGATACCCCGACCGAAGCCCAACCCCGTAGCCGACCTGAAGGAACTCAACGGCGCGGAGTTCACCCCCGGCGTGAAGTACGGCGACATGCGGACAATCGACATCAGGCGAGACGGCAAGCCGATAGGCGAAATCCGAATCATCGCCGAGCCCCTGCGCATGGAAGGAATCAGCCGTGGATAAGACCCCACTCGTGGGGTACGATGATACCCCACGAGTGCCCCCTTGCGATACCCCACGAGTGGGGTGCGGGCAAGGGCGGCGATGCACGCAACGAGACATTTCGAGGACTAACAGCATAGTTATGATGACACGCAACAATCCCCACGCTTCTGCACCGCAGTGGCAAGGGCGTGGGGATTTACGGTAAGAGAGTAAACGAAAAGCTATCGGGAATAATGGAAGCGAAGAGAAAAGACAGCGATCGACTACTTGTCGTCGTAATGACCGAAAGCCGTCAGGACAACAACCACAACTTCCGTGGCGTGAATGTCGTACACAAGACGGTGCTTCTGCGTGATGCGACGACTCCAACGTTCTGCGCCGAAACCTCGGAGTGGTTCCGGATGTCCCGTGCCTGTGGCAGGGTGGTCGTAGAGTTCGCCAATGAGCTGCAGAGCCTTTTTATAAGCCTTTGGCTCATTGCGCAGCAAATGCCTAAGGTCTTCGGCAGCCTGCTGCTTGATTTGTACGTCGTATCTCATAGGGCACGCACATACTTGTCAAGTTCCTCTACGCTGGCAAACGACTTCGAGTCACCGTGCGCAGCCTGTTCCACACGAGCCTTGAACTCCTCACGGCTCATAAGGGCTTCGTCTGTACTCTCACACTTCGTAATGCGCTTCAATGCCTTTACCGCCTTGCGCATCATACCCTCATCATCGGAAACGACGGCTATCTGGCGGAAGAATTCCTGTCTGAGTTCCATGCTTGTCATAATCGTAAGACTTTTATGTTTTATTGCAATATGCAGTACAAAGATAGCAAAACTTTTTGTTTCACAGGAATAAAACGGAGAAAATCTGCCTCCTTCACAGGCTGCAAGTCTCAATCCTCAAAGTTAATAACCACCAATGCCCCAGCCTCCTATAAGGCGTTCCCCGAAAAGACAGACAAGGGGTCAAGGAGAGGCAAACAAAGAAATGAAGAAACAAACCACCGGCACCTCTCAGACTGAACAACACCAACGGTCAAGGGTGTTAAACACCCATCGACAACAGTGTTAAACACCCATCGACAACAGTGTTAAACACCCATAGGCAGAGGTGCTTCGCACCTTCCTGACACAGGCAGAAAACATCACGAATAAAATAACCCTTAAATAATAACGGATATGATAGAATTTGAAGTAAAATCGAAGAAACAGACCATCGGCTCGAAGAAAGGGCAGATAGTATGGTACGCACAGCCCAAGAGCGTGCAGAAACTGACAAACAAGATGGTAGTGGACCGCATCGTGCGCGAGACCTCCCTCTCGGCGGGCGACGTCTCGAATGCCCTCATCTCGCTCGGCGCCATCGTGCGCGACGCCCTGCTGATGGGTGCGAGCGTGGATTTGGCCGACCTCGGCTCGTTCCGCGTGTATGTCCCCTCGTCGATGGTGGACAAGGAAATCGACGTTACCGCCGCCACCCTCAAGACCCCGAAAATCGTCTTCACGCCCAAGATGCAGATGCGCGACTCGGCAAAGAGCGTGGAGCTCGTGGTGGACAATCCCAAGCGGCGCAAGCAGCAAGATGCGCAAGGCGGAAATGGCAGCGGCGAGGATGACCTCAACCCATAGCAGGATGGCGTGGAACTCACCTGAAGAAATATAATGTAAAGCGAATGAATAATGACAAGCTGTCTCCGTAAACGCAGTAACGCCCTTACTCGTTTACGGAGATTTTTTGTGCTTTTTGGCAATGACATTGATGAACGCAATGCCCAAAGTTTCTCTAAAAGTATTCTCTGACGGCAAACTCAAACTGGTCGATGAAGATTTGCTTAAAGGCATGGAGGCTGTTCTGCTCGTAGAAGATGAGCATGGCTTTCTTGTAGTCAATGGAATCGACCGAACGGAAACTCAGCGGACAATAACCATAGGCTATGAGCATGGCATTGGCGGAGATGCGGGCCGTGCGCTTGTTGCCGTCGGAGAAAGCCTGTATATACGATAACAGCACAAGAGCCAAGAGTGCCTTCTCGAAGACATCCTCCCGACTGTTGATCAAGTCGCAGGTGTCGTGCATGGCCTCACGAATCTGGAATTCATTGTCGAGCGGACGATAGTTTGTGCCCGTAATGCCCACACGGCGATGCCGGATACCGCTATCAACGGCGAGTTCCTTGGTAAGCAACCGGTGAATGTCTTCAATGTGGCTGACGGTAAGGTGCTGCAGATAGTCGGGATTGTCGAGGATAAAGCGCAGAGCGTCCTTATGGTTCAGCAACATCACGGCTTCTTCCTTTGTTTTTCCGTCGGCAGTTTTGCTTTCGCGGAGCAAACGCTCGGTTTCGAGCAGCGAGTAGGTGTTGCCCTCTATCTGCGATGACTTCCAACTGAGGTCAATGCCCAACCGTTCCATCTCCTTGCGATACTCATTTTCGGTCAGTTCGCCGACATGGCTGCGAAACTCGGCCTGCAATGCTGCCAGCCTCGCTTTTTCTTCCTCTGTGAAGAGTGCGACAGCCGGCAGTTGCTCACGAATCAAATTGAAATTGAAAGATGTCTGCACCTGACGCTTATCCACTTCCAAGGCAAAGTAGGTGTCGAGATCGAACGGCATCAGCAGATGGGATTGGTTTGAAAGCCGATAACGTGTGGCACGCGCCTTCCCCTCGACAACAATCTCGCCACGCTGTATGGCAGCGGCAATAAGTCGCTTCATGGTTGCATCGCTGCCGTCGAAGGCAATGCCGCTGGCAATCTCATCGCGTGAAGACAGCGGATGATAGTGCAAAAACTGTAGAATTTCTCTTGGTGTATCCATACCTACAAACTTAATCGGTGCAAATATAATGATAATTATTCGATAATCGGCTCATTATGTGCTGATAAATAAAGACAAATTGCGTTTTCTTGAGCCGATTCTATGAAAATGGCCGCATTTGAAGTTCTCTTGTCTCATCTCTCTCCAAATCCACACCGTGGATTCTATGTATCAAACCGATACTTGGATTTCCTTTTTCTTCCCTGTGTTTCCCACCTTTCCCGAAAATTTTCCACATTATTTATATACCTATATTTTTGCTGCTTGATAACGATTTATTCACTCAATGACAAATGATTATGGAATCAAACAGCAATGACAACTATGTGCTGGTCTTGGAAGACCGCACGGAAGTGAAGAACGAAAAGGAAGCGGGAAAACTCTCCGTAGTTTCAGGTATCGACGACAAGGGCAACCTCAAGACCACCGAAGCCACCGCAGCCAACCAAGCGGCGTTTCTGAAGTTCAACAGCAAGGAGGGACTCTTGGAGAACTTCATGAAGAATTTCCTCCGTCAGTTCAACGAGCCTACCCGTTTCGGACTGTACAAGGTCGTGGCAAGCAACGTGGAGCAAGGCGTGGACAACCTGCGCACCCTGCTCCAAAGTCGTGAGAAGCCCGATAGCAAGCAGCAGCTGGCAGAGATTGGCGTACCCTTTGAGGACTATCTGCCCCGGCAGAAGAACACCACAGCCATTGACCCGGAAGAAGTGGATTGGAAGCAGCTTGACCGTCTCGGTCTTTCCCGTGATCAGTTGGAGCAGAGCGGAGAACTCACAAATATGCTCAGCTGGCAGAAGAGCAATCTCATGACGATTGCCATCCCGATGGGGGACACCACCATCTACACCGATGCCCGCCTTGCCTTCCGCACGGACGGCGATGGCAACATCGGACTGGCTATCCATCCTCTGAGGAAAGAGCCACAACTCGATTTTCCCTATATGGGGTATAAGTTCTCGCCCGAAGAGAAGGAGCAACTACTCACTACGGGCAACCTTGGCAAGACCATTGAGGTAACACCCAAAAACAGTGAGCCTTTTGCCGCCTACGTTTCCATCGACCCACAGACCAACGAACTTATCGCCCTGCGTGCCGACCGTGTGAACATCCCCAAGGACATCAAGGGCGTTACGCTTTCCGACCAGCAGTATAAGGACCTTGTGGAGGGCAAAGCCGTGAAGGTGGAGGGTATGATCGCCAAGAGCGGCAAGTCCTTCAATGCCACCCTGCAGGTCAATGCCGAACGAAAAGGCATTGAGTTTATCTTTGGTGACAAACAAGGCTTAAAAGAGCGACAGCAACACTCTCAGCAGCAGGGCGTACCCCATAAACTCTGCGGCTTGGAACTTTCCGAGAAACAGCGCGAGGCATTGAATAACGGGCGTGCGCTCTATTTGAAGAACATGGTCGATAAGGAGGGGAACTCCTTCAATGCCTACGTCCGCATGGACAAGGAGCAGAACCGTCCGCGCTTCTATAAATGGAATCCCGACAAGAGTCAGAAGAATGGCAAGGTAGAAGCCGTGGCGGAGGAACACAAGACACAGGTAGCGGTCAATAACCACGGCAAGACCAACGAAGCCACGAAGAACGTGAAAGAACCTCTGAAGACCGGGCAGACACAGCCCACTGCCGCCCAAAAGCAGAAGCAGGACGAGAACAAACAGAAGAAGTCCCGTGGACGTAAGATGTAACCCTTAATTCCTTTGCCGATTATGACAACTTGTATTATCGCCGAGAAACCCTCGGTAGCCAGAGACATTGCCCGTATCGTAGGGGCAAACAGCAAGCAGGACGGATGCTTGGAAGGAAACGACTATATCGTCACTTGGGCGATGGGACACCTCATTACCCTTGCCATGCCCGAAGCCTACGGTTTTTCCGCCTATAAAGCCGAAGACCTGCCCATCCGTCCCAATCCTTTCCAACTTATTGTCCGACAAGTGCGTAAGGACAAGGAATTTATATCAGATCCTGCTGCACTCAAACAACTCAAGGTGATACGCTCCTGCTTTGACAAGGCAGACCGTATCATTGTTGCCACCGATGCAGGACGGGAGGGTGAACTCATCTTCCGCTATATCTACCAATATCTAAATTGTCGAAAGCCTTTCGACCGCCTTTGGATAAGTTCACTCACGGACAAAGCTATCCGTGAGGGACTTTCCAATCTCAAACCGGGAAGCAGTTACAACAATCTCTATTACTCCGCCAAGTCAAGGAGCGAAGCTGACTGGCTCGTGGGCATCAATGCCAGCCGTGCCCTTTCCATTGCCCGCAGGGGAGGCTATTCGTTGGGACGGGTACAGACCCCAACCCTTGCTATGGTCTGCCGTCGGTACATAGAGAACCGTGCTTTTTCTTCCGTACCCTATTGGAAACTCTCCGCTCTCATGGAGAAAGAGGGCGTGCCGCTGAAAACCATTGGCATTACCGACTACGAGAGTGAAGCATCGGCACAGACAGCCTTCGCTGCGCTTCGCAGTCAGAGCCGGCTTCAAGCAGAGTCGGTCGCAAGAAAGGCGGGGCATACGTCGCCACCACTCTTGTACGACCTCACTGCCCTGCAGAAGGAAGCCAACAGACGCCACGGCTTTTCAGCGGACAAGACCCTCTCAATAGCCCAGAGCCTCTATGAGAAGAAAATCACGACCTATCCCCGCACAGGCAGCCGATACATCAGCGAGGATGTCTTTGAGGAAGTACCCGCCCTGCTCCGCAAGATAGGTGAAACACTTCCGACTCCGCTTAACCGCCATTCGGTGGACAACGATAAAATAACCGACCACCACGCCATCATCCCCACAGGGGAAACACCGTCGGGCTTATCGGCAGACGAGGTGACCGTCTATCAGATGGTAGTAGCACGCTTTGTCGAAGCCTTTTCTCCCGATTCCGAAGAAGAACGTATGCAGGTGCGGTTCACAGACGGCACCAACGCCTTTACTTGGAAAGCGTGCCGACAAATCTCCTTGGGCTGGAAAGCCGTGCAGAAAGATAAGGCAACAGAAGTGGAGAAGAAAGAGGACGGGGATGAGCAGGTTTTGTCTTCATTGCCCAACTTGGCAGAGGGAGAAAACCTGCCTATCCTCGATGCAGAGATTACCGAGCATAAGACCAAACCGAAGCCCCTCTATACGGAGGCGACTTTGCTTTCCACTATGGAGAACGCAGGTAAGGATGTGGAGGAGTCCGACAAGCGCAAGGCAATGGCGGAATGCGGTATCGGCACACCCGCCACTCGCGCCAATATTATCGAAACGCTTATCCTCCGTGACTATATCCGCAGGGACAGGAAATCTATCATCCCCACAGAGAAAGGCTTGGCAGTCTATGAGATTGTCAAGGACAAGAGAATCGCCAATGCGGAGATGACGGGAAGCTGGGAACTGACACTTGCCGCCATCGAGGCGGGGCAGATGCCGCCCGAAAAGTTCACTCAAGGCATCAACTCCTACGTCGGCACCATCTGCGAGGAATTGCTCTCCCTTGCCCCCGAACAGAAGTCTTATCCCACCTACCGCTGTCCCAAGTGTGGCAATGAGAGCGTGGGCATTTATGCCAAGGTTGCTAAATGCAGACACGAGGGCTGCGATTTCCATGTCTTCCGTGAGGTCTGCGGCACGCTCCTCACAGAGGACAATATCCGGGACTTGCTGACCACGGGACGAACGACCATCCTCAAAGGCTTGACGAGCAAGGCAGGCAAGAAGTTCAACGCCAGTCTGGTGCAGAATGAAGACTACACCACTTCCTTTGAATTTGAAAACAGGAAAGGAAAACCAAGAGGGAGATAATCCCGACAGAAATAAAGAGGAACGGAATTGGTCGGGAGATAATATACTTTATATCTTCCGACCTTTTTTCCTCCTCCTTAATTAAAAAGAAAACATTATGGCATACAATAAGAAAGCAGTCTTGGCAGCCAACACGGAAGCCATCCGTGTGGTGCTGCGTCTGGAAAAGGAACGCCGCGAAGCCACCGAGGAAGAAAAAGCCACCCTGCGTGGCTATCAGGGCTTCGGTGGCTTGAAATGCGTACTGAACCGATGTGACAGTCCCGACGACCTCCGCTACTGGAGCCAGTCGGAGCAGCAGCTCTTCGAGCCGACCCAAAGGCTCAAACAGATGATATACCGTGAAGCCGTCGATGCCAATACCGCCAAACGCTATTGGGAGAGCATCAAGGCAAGCGTGCTCACGTCCTTCTATACCGATACCCGCATCGTCGCCGCCATTTCCGATGCACTCACTTCTGTAGATATACCCATACGTCGCTGCTTAGACCCTTCGGCTGGCATGGGAGCCTTTGCCGAGACGTTCGCAAAGAAAGCAAGCACGGTCGACGCAATGGAGAAAGACCTGCTTACCGCCCGTATCTCACAAGCCCTGCATCCTTATGGGCAAGGCAACATCTTTGTCCGACAAGATCCCTTTGAAGCCATCGGGGAACTGGAGGATAAGGACAAATACGACCTTGTCACCAGCAATATCCCCTTTGGCGATTTCATGGTCTATGACCGTGAGTACAGCAAGGGCAAGGACATTCTCAGACGGGAATCCACACGAGCCATTCATAACTATTTCTTCGTGAAGGGGCTGGACACGCTCAAGGAGGGCGGTCTGCTGGCTTTCATCACCTCGCAGGGCGTATTGGACAGTCCCAAGAACGAAGCCATCCGCCGTTATCTGATGCAGAACAGCCGACTTGTCTCCGCTATCCGTCTGCCATCGGGTATGTTCTCCGAAAACGCAGGGACGGAAGTGGGCAGCGACCTCATTGTCCTGCAGAAGCAGTCGGGAAAGGAAATCGGCGAAGGCACCGAGCAGCAGTTTGTAGAAACCGCCTCCGTTCCCAAGGGCGATGGCTTCCCCATTGCCTTTAACCACAACTCGCTCTTTGAGGGCGAATGGAAAGACGTCGCCCACCGCACCATCGCCACGGAGCGCACGATGGGTACAGATCCATACGGCAAGCCTGCGTGGGAGTACAGCTTTGATGGGAGCATGGATGATATGGCGGAAAGTCTTCGGATTCAACTCTCGCAAGATGCAGGAAAACACTTTGACCGCAAGCTCTATGAGACGGGCATACCGATGACGGAGGAAGAGCGACAAGCCGAGGCTGCCAAGGAGTTATACAGACTCGGTGTAACGGTGGATTTACCCGAAGAAAAGCCAACGGAGGATAAAGAAAACGAGAATGCCTATAACTTGATGCCTGACAGCATCAGGAAGCAACTGCCCAAACTTTACAGCAAGGGAAAGGAACTCATTGGCGATAAGGTTGCCTACGCACGCTATTTCTTCCCGATGGGAGCTTACACGGCATATCTCTTGGAGTACGACCCGAAGACTCGTATCGGTTTCGGTGCCGTGACGATGGGCTATGGTTGGGAGCTGGGCAATATGTCGCTCGATGAGATGGAGGAAGTGAAGATACACGGATTGGGCATCGAACGCGATTTGTACTTTACACCCAAGAAACTGCACGAGATTGCAGAATTGGAGGAGATAGTAAGGGGACAATATACCAAGGAACCGATAATCGGGGAAATCAAGGAAAAAGCCGAGCCGACAGTCCAGGCTCAGCCAATGGAGGAGAAGCTTTCCACGGAAGAAGAAAAGGAGGAAGTTCAAGTTGAAAAGGTCGGTGAGCCGATTAAGGAAGAGACCGATGGGCAATCCGTGCAAGCAGCCGACCAAGTTCCCTATGAACCCGCTCCCGAAGGTGTGCCCACATTGACTCTTCATCGTCAATACGAGCAGGAAACGAAGGGAATCCGCACGGATGTGGAAGCCCCGCGGGAGATGAACGGACAGACGGTCTATTTCGATGAGGACCATCATCCGATTATCAACGAGAACGAAACGGAAACAGAGGGCACGCTCTTTACTCCCGAGGAATACAGCCTGTGGACACAGGAAGTGTCAAGGGTGAACAAAGAAATTTCCGAGAACAAGACCGCCCAACAAAAGACTGTTCCCTCCACAGCCCACAAAACTCCCGTCCGACGCACCCGCACGCCTCGCAAAAACACTTCTCCATCCCCGAGAGAACCGTCGCTCTTCGATTTTATGGACGAAGCAGAGCAACATACCCCACAACCGATAGTGGAAGTCAAGAAAGAGTTTGATGCCTCGCCGCGCCCCTTTCTCTCATCACCGGACACCCACCTAAGGGACGGCTCCATCGTCGTGCAGAAGGGACAGGTCGGTTTTCTCTCCGATTTGAAGCGGCATCCCACCTTCAATCCGATGGACTTGCCCTATGCGCAAATCTCACGGCTGAAATCGTATGTAGAGATACGGGAGTGCTACCACCGCCTATATGACTATGAGGCAAACAACCGGACCGAGGACAAGGAGGAACGTGAGAAACTCAACCGCCTTTATGACGGCTATGTCCTACGCTGGGGATATTTCAACCAGAAGGCGAACACCGATGTGATAAAAATGGATGCCACGGGCATGGAAATGCTGTTTCTGGAACGCTCCGAGAACGGCAGGTACATCAAGGCGGACATCTTCGACCATCCCACGGCATTCTCCACCACCGAACTGTCCGTTGCCGCAGACCCGATGGAGGCATTGGGCGCATCGCTCAACAAGTACGGCACGGTAGAACTTGACTATATGAGTTCCCTGCTTCCCGACATGGAGGAAAGTGATATGCTGTCCGCCTTGGAGGGACGTATCTTCTACAATCCCGAGGAGGACGGCTACGAGGTAGCCGACAAGTTCATATCGGGCAACGTGATCGAGAAGGCGGAGCGTATTGAGTCGTGGCTCTTGGACCATCCGGAGCATGGGGAAGCGAAGCAGAGCCTTGCAGCCCTGCGTGCCGCCACGCCGACACCCATTCCCTTTGCCGATTTGGACTTCAACCTCGGTGAGCGTTGGATACCCGCCAAGGTCTATGGCAGGTTCGCCTCGGAGTTTTTTGAGACGGACATCAGCGTGTCCTACCACTCCAACATGGACGAGTATTCCATTGTCTGTGACCATACGAATGCCAATATCTGGCACAAGTATGCCGTCCGGGGAGAGTTTCGCCGCTATGACGGCATCAACCTCCTCAAGCACGCCCTGCACAACACCATACCCGACATCAACAAGAGTAAGACGGTGCTTGATGCCGAGGGCAACGAGAAGACGATAAAAGTGCGCGACGGGCACGCCATACAGATGGCGAACGCCAAGATTGAGGAGATACGGCAGGGCTTTGTCGATTGGCTCGGACGGACACCCGACACGTTCAAGCAGCAGCTCTCGGATAGGTATAATCGTCTGTTCAACTGTTTTGTACGACCTAATTTCGACGGCACGCATCAGACTTTTCCCGACCTTGACCTCAAACGGTTGGGCATAGCCGGCCTTTACAAAAGTCAGAAGGATGCCGTATGGATGCTCAAGACCAACGGCGGGGGTATCTGCGACCACGAGGTGGGAGCGGGCAAGACACTCATCATGTGTACGGCAGCCTACGAGATGAAACGGTTGGGACTGGCGAACAAGCCGATGATTATCGGACTGAAGGCAAACGTATTCGACATCGCAGACACGTTCCGAAAGGCTTATCCCAATGCGAGGATTCTCTATCCGGGCAAGAACGATTTCAGCAAGCAGAACCGCCAGCGCATCTTCAACGACATCAAGAACAACGACTGGGACTGCATCATCCTCACGCACGAGCAGTTCGGCATGATACCGCAGGCATTGGAAATACAGGAGGCTATCCTGCAGAAGGAGATGGACTCCGTGGAGGAGAACCTTGAAGTTCTGCGCATGCAGGGAGCCGACATCTCCCGTGGTATGCTCAAAGGCTTGGAGAAGCGCAAGCAGACGCTTGAAGCGAAGTTGCAGAGCATACAGGACAGCATCGCCGAGAGAAAGGACGATGCCGTGGACTTCAAGATGATGGGCATTGACCACCTCTTTGTCGATGAAAGTCACCAATTCAAGAACCTGATGTTCAACACCCGCCACGACAGGGTGTCGGGCTTGGGCAATCCCGACGGCTCACAGCGTGCCCTGAACATGCTTTTTGCCATCCGCACCATTCAGGAACGTTCGGGTAAGGATTTGGGCGCAACGTTTCTCAGTGGTACGACTATCTCCAATAGTTTAACGGAGTTGTATCTCCTTTTCAAATACCTCCGCCCACAGGCATTGGAAAAGCAGGGTATCAACAGCTTTGATGCTTGGGCGGCGGTCTTTGCCAAGAAATCGACCGACTATGAGTTCTCCATCACCAATGAGATTATCCAGAAGGAGCGGTTCCGCACCTTCATCAAGGTGCCGGAGCTGGCTTCGTTCTATGCGGAGATTTGCGACTTCCGCACGGCAAAGGACATCGGTATCGACCGTCCCGAGAAGAACGAGATACTGCATAACATACCGCCCACACCCGAACAGGAGGAATTTATCGGCAAGCTGATGGAGTTCGCCAAGACGGGTAATGCCACGTTGCTCGGGCGCGAACCACTCAGCGAGAGCGAAGAAAAGGCAAAGATGCTCATCGCCACAGACTACGCGAGGAAGATGAGCTTGGATTTACGCATGATAGATTTGGAGGGGTACTCGGATCATATCGACAACAAGGCGAGCCATTGTGCGAAGTTGCTCAATGACTATTATCGGAAGTATGATGCACAGAAAGGAACGCAGTTCGTATTCTCTGACTTGGGGACATACAAGCCCGGAGAATGGAACGTGTATTCGGAAATCAAAAGAAAACTGGTGGAAGACTACCATATCCCGTCCTACGAGATACGCTTTATTCAGGAGTGCAAGAACGAGAAGGCAAAGAAGGCGATGGTGGATGCCATGAACCTTGGCGACATCCGTATTATCTTCGGCTCCACGTCCATGTTGGGAACAGGAGTCAATGCCCAGCAGCGTGCCGTAGCCGTCCATCATTTGGATTGTCCTTGGCGTCCTTCGGATTTGGAGCAACGCGATGGGCGTGCCATTCGTAAGGGCAATATAATCGCCAAGGAGTTTGCAAATAACAAGGTCGATGTGATTATCTATGCCGTAGAACGCTCTTTGGATAGTTATAAGTTCAATTTGCTTCACAACAAGCAGTTGTTCATCAATCAGCTCAAAACAAACACCCTTGGTAGCCGTACCATTGACGAGGGTTCAATGGATGAGGACAGCGGTATGAACTTTTCTGAATACGTGGCAGTACTTTCGGGCAATACCGACCTCTTGGAGAAAGCAAGGATGGACAAGAAGATTGCCACCTTGGAATCCGAGCGCAAGAACTTCCTCCGTGAGCGTGATGCAGCGACAGGGAAGTTGGCGGAGATTGACAGCTCCGTGTCCTTCCATTCGGACAAAATTAAGGAGGCTAAGGCGGACTTGGCTCTCTTTGAGCAGCGTGTGGAGCGTGACAAGGAGGGACTGCCCGTCAATAAACTGACGATAAAGGGTGTGGAGGACAGCACTGACATCAAAGTCATTGCAGCCCGCTTGCATGAGATTGAGGAAAAGGCTCGCACTAAGGGTGAGTACAACAAAATCGGTGAGATTTACGGCTTTTCCGTTATGGTCAAGACGGAGAGCAGCTCAAAGGACCTGTTCGATTGCTCGGTGAACCGTTTCTTTGTCAAGGGACAGGAGAGCATCTACTATACCTATAATAACGGTAAGTTGGCGACAGACCCGAAACTTGCCTGTGAGAACTTCTTGGGTGCCTTGGAGCGTATCCCGAAGGTGATAGAGTCGCATGAGAAGGAAATGGCAAAGGTTGTGGCCAACAAGGACGTTTACACCAACATTGCCAATAGTTCTTGGAAGAAAGAGGACGAGCTGCGTGCGCTCAAAGGGGAGGCAGCAGAACTTGACAGAAAGATTGCGCTTACGCTTGCACCGCCGGAGGAGGAAAAAGAGGAAACGGAGGAAATGAAGCAAGGAGAGAACTTGTCCGACAATAATCATTCTGCCGGAATAAAGAACAAGAGTTATCCTGCTCAAGACAAGGAAGAAGACTACCGTTCACAAAACTTCAGACCCAAATGGAGACACTAATAGAAATACATTGATGATAATTATTATCAAGTCAGTTAGATTTTGGCAATAAATAGAAATTATTGCCAAAATCTAACTAATTTTTATAATAGCTCACTCGTCTTGACCCAATAGAAGAAGGCTTCCGGCAATATTTTTTTCAATTTGTTGAGTTTATTATTGACGGAAGGAGACAATTCCATGGCAAGTATGGTGTTCGGATTTCCATCGTATTTCTCAATTCTTGTGTTTGATTTTTCTATTGAAGTGGCAAGGTAAGCCGCACGGGCCGAATCTACGATAGCATCCTCTATGCGATATTTCCCTTTGTAGATGTAGCCGTCTATTTTCTTAATGCCGCTTTGCAGCATTTTGAAATCGCCTTTACCCATTTGCCCTCTGGTAGCCAGACACAAGGCGGTTTCCCGAATATCCTCATAAATGAGTGACAAATCAGCAGGCAAGCCCCGGTATTGCAATTCTATTTTCCCTATCTGAGTGAAAGTTTCCTTAGTGTGCAGGAAATTGTCAGTATGCTCAAACAGTCTGCCTACGTCATATAACTGCTTGATGATTTCCAGCGAGCGGTCTCTGCCTCCCTTGATATAAGGAACACCTGAGGTGTTGGGGGCAAATGCAGTAAGTTTATCACCGAGAATGTCGTCAGCTGATGGCACGGTTACCTTCAATGGATCACCGTCCAATTCTATAAAAGGCCCTTTAATCTCAACTTCTTCTGTAGCGTGGTATTGTAAATCCTCGTACAGGACATCAAGCAGTATATACGCAGGTTTATCATCGTTCTTATAAGCGATGTGATAAAAGAATTTCGAGTGGCTTTTGGGAATATTCGTGTCCCTCTGCTGCCGTTCCTCAAGGGTCTTGGATATGAATCCGAACTTTTCTATATCGTTCAGATAAAGCTCAATATTCGTCCCGGGCGGGCAGATAATGTCAATGTCTATGGATAACCGGTGAGCAGACTCGCCCAGAATAAGCATCAGAGCCGAACCGCCCTTAAAGCAGAATGGGCAACCAGATAATTTCAGCATCTCCAGCAGGGACATTGCCCTGATGACTTTTTCTATCAGGTTCAGGTCTTTATACTTGTTGCGTACGGATATGGACTTTATCCATTCGGTAGTCATACATTCTTTTTTGATCATACCATTTCCTTGATATAGTTTTCTATTTGCGGTTTTATGTTGCGTCGTGAGGCATAACGCAGCAGCATTCCTACATTCACGTTATAGTTGGTAAAAGCATTCCGCATCATGTACAGGGCTTCCTGACCTTGCAGGTAGAAGAAATCCCTGTCGCATTGAATATCGACTAAAAGCTTTTCAATAGTCGGTACATTGATGCCGTTTACTTCCTGCATGGGGGACTCTGAAACAAGAGGCTTTACGATATAGGCTCTTTTATCCAGCCGGATATAATCGGACATCACGTCTTCCTTTGGCGAAAGGAAACTGCGTTCGTGCATATCCTGTACAAAGTGGAATATGGTTTCAGCGGCATCACGCTCCGTTTCTATATAGATATTGTTGTTGTATGACAGGTGATGCTGTAAGTCGGACAGGATTTCGCCGTTATACACGCAAAAGTCCAATAACGGATATTCCGCTTTTAATTTCTTGTACAACCGAATGGAATAAACGTTAGGAACCGGGCGGAATATGACTTTTGGAGTGGTTGTATATATACCCTTGCTTATTCTGAATATTTTTCTTTCATCCATCAGCTTGCGTAAATGCCAAGACAGCATCTTCTTGGAAATTTCAATTTTTCCGGAAAGATTCTCATACAAGTCGTTCGTCCTGAATTCCTTGTTGGTGTTTGCAAAATCTATAATGATATTACTGACGTTCATTCTGCTATCACTAATGGTTCGGTGCAAAGATAGTTAGATTTTGGCAATAAAACAAATAAATTGCCAAAATCTAACATATTTTCATATTACTTTGCTGCTACCAACCATCTCGCTTCCGTACCATTTCATCTATCTCTTCCCGAAGGAAAAGCAATCGTCCATTGGCCTTGAGATAGGGGATTTTCCCTGCCCAAACCCAGTTGTAGATGGTCTTTTGTTCCACTTTGAGAATCTTGGATACATCTATGATGTCCAAGTATTCCGGTTTCAAGGGTGGACGGACGCTTGTATCGACGGATTGCTCTTGCAGGACAAGCAGCTGGTCGAGTTTATCCTCAACATTCCTCAGCTTGTCGAACAGGCATTTCTGCCAAGTATCTTCTGTATTGTAGTCTATGTACGGCATAGTTCTCCTTTTTGATAGTTACCATTGGTATCCTGTGCCAAGATACGCTGTTCTTTCATGTAGGCGATGTATTTCTTCGCGGTTCTGTCCTTGATTTCCATTTCCCGCATCAGAACCTCACAAAGCTCTTGGTAAGTGAGCTTGAAAGAATTTCGGAAAGCTTCCTTGATAACGGCAATGAGTTCATCGGTCTTGCGCTTTTCCTTGTCCTCCTTAGACTTCTCGCCACGATAGACGTGCATATCCTCTGCCTTGTCCCAGCCGAAAAGCATCATCGGTACATCCAGCGGACTTCCGTCACGGACTTTCAATGCCTTCACCACAGAATATTCGGGATTGTCGTCTTTCTCTATAGAGAGAATACCCGCCGCCTTGCGTTGCAGTTCCGAGCCGATGTGTCCACGGAGTTTGATACCATTCGGCACGAAGTGCAGCACGCAGACAATGCAGGTATTGTAGATACCCGCCAGACGGTACAGCTCATCAACAATGGCTATGCTCTCCGTTTCGTCATTGGCTGAGCGTATCAGGTCTGCTATGCCGTCAATAACCACAAGATGGATGCCTCCATGCCTGTGATGAAACAAATCCATACTCTCGCGGATAAGTTTCAGCCTGTCCTTGCGGGACAGAGAGGCGAGGTACAGGGAATGGTAAAACACCGGTACGGCCGTCAATAAAGCCCGGCGCAGTGTCTTGCCCAAATTCTTGTGCAGCTGTGCCTCGGACTGCTCCGTGTCATAGTGCAGGACTGCCAAGCCTTTGGGGTTGGCGGTAATCTCCAATCCCAAGGTTCTCTCTATTGGCAGCCGTTCTTCTCCCAATGCTCCGGCAAGGATGGCTCCTACATAGTTACTCTTGCCCGTGCCCTCACCACCGGTGATGCAGAACAGATTATCCTGTGTTCCCAGCGGAACGCCATTCACCGCCACAACCGATTTGGAAATGTCCGGTGGATTTTCGTAGTCTATCTCACAGGAGCGAAGCATCATCATGGTTTGGCTGTATAGGTCTGTAAACATATTGGCAAGCAGTTCTTTCAGTTCTTTAGTCCCATTGCCTAAGGCAAAGAAATCGGAAATGTCTTTTTCTGTCTTAGTTCCGCTGAGCGGAAGTGAAAGATTCAAGACCTTATATTCTGCTAAATGTTCAACCTGTTTATGCGCCTCCCGTACACCTGTTTCATCCGCATCATACAAGAGTATGATATGCCTAAAACGAAGCTGAAGGCTCTCAATGATACTTGTAGGTATCTGTGCCGTTTCACTGTTGAAGCAAATCGCATTGAAGCCGTGTGCATACAACGAGAGGACATCCTTTTCCCCACCTGTTATGAAAAGCATATCTCCTTTGGTGGGGATCTGCTCCATACCGAAACAATAGGTGGCTGGCATCCGTCCGCCATAGAGAAAGCGGATTTTCGGACTGTGGGGGCGGTATATCTTGACATAGCCGTTTCCGATATAGGCAAATATCGGCTCTGTCGGTGAACTGTGAAGTTCAAACTTCCTGCCTTCAGCAGATACGCTTTCATACCGTTTAAGGCTTCGTACCCGAAAAAGCCGAAGTGTATCCTCATGGATACCGTAATGCGCCCAATAGTTCAGCAGTCCATCGTCAAAAGGCTGTATCTCGAAATTGTATGGGCGTTCTTCCGCACTTTGGACTGTATCAGTCTTAGGACTGGAAACGATAGGGCTTTTACGGGGCGGTGCAGCGCGCTTGCCATGCTTCCCACCGTCATACAAGGAATACAGTCCAAGTTCTTGGACGATGATTTTCAAGACTTCGGGGAAATCGGTTTTTAGATTTAAGCCTCGCATGGTTGCCACAAACCAGAAACAATCCCCCGAATAGGTGGTATCCCCATGATCATAGAACTTATAGGAAGAAGTTTTCCTATCATAGTAGATATGGCATGAAGCCCGCCTGTCGTCATAAAAAGGACTGCGGAAGTTACGGTGAAGGTTCACCTCAAAGCCAAGGAAATGGGAAAACACATTAAGCCCTCCTTGTGTAAGTGATAGTATCTGTTCCTTATCTATCATAACTGTCGGTTTTTAGGGTTAAGGCATGAACTCATGATAAGATTGTCCTTGAAGCGGTTGAGCCGACCAAGAACCTCGTCATTCCTCATGCCTGAAACACGGAGGCGGTTGCACTTTACGGCAATAAGGATTGACTTAAAGAAGTAACGCACATCGCCACTCTCCGTGTAGCGATACCGCACTAACTGTTTCTTGCGCCAACGGTAAAGGGTGGACTCTGAGATATTCAGAGTCCCGATAAGGTCTTTGGTGGTCATTTCCAACTCGTCATCTATATCCTGGATAAGGTGAGAGGTTCGCTCAACGTACTGCTCTATTCGGTTGAGCCTGTCTATCAGGTCCTGATAGGCTTGGCTTTCTACTGCTATTATTTCCATCTTTTCAACTTGGTGTTTTTAATTGCTACGTCCAACCCGGAATTCGCAAGATGTTGCATAAGCGAGTTATAGGCACCCTGTGTATATACCTCAACGTGTACTTCCGCGATAGGTCTTGGAATGTCTTCTCCATTACTTGTGGAAAAGCCGAGCGCGTTTGACCCCCGAGGGCAAGCGACGTTGACCCTTACGGGCAAAATAAGAATGACCCTCTGCGGCAAAATAAAATTGACC
>NZ_FOHY01000030.1:0-16733 GCF_900111525.1 Prevotella sp. kh1p2 | reverse complement strand
TCGTGAGGTACCGACGTAATAACTCCAGTTTTTCGATTTCATTGTACTGTTTCATGACTTTTTACTTCTTTTGCTTGATGTAAACTGTCAACTTATTCAGTACAGGTCAAACTGGTATATGAGACGATGAAAGGCGTGCAACTTGCTGACAATTGCACGCCTTTCTGATGGATTTTTATGACTCTCTCTGCTTTCCGGGCTCATCGTAAAGTCTCACAGTGGAAATGTGAAGGAAGTTTTTTTCGCCGCCTCCTGTGACGCGAATGCAAAAGGGCAGAGGAGAGTTTATTTCTTCCGTTCCTGTTCCTTTATAAATCCGTGCCGGTAAGCATAGAGGAGTTCCTGCAGGTCGTCTATCTGTTGGCGCAGCTCCTGACCTTTGTCAGTATCGGCTACCAGCATGCGATGAGCCGACAGTTCCACTATTTGTGTGGTACTCTTGATGTCGGTGCCGCGCTGGATGGCATCTGCCGCACTGGTAAATGGTTCATGCTGTACGAGCTGCAGCCCCCTACTGTGGTACACCAAGGTATAGCCGGCTATGCCTGTTTCCTTGTGGTAAGCTTGCGAAAAGCCGCCGTCTATCACCATGAGTTTGCCGCCGGCCTTGATGGGATTTTCGCCGTTGGCCACGTGGACGGGAACATGACCGTTGATGATGTGCCGGTTGGGTCCTGTAACATGGAAGGAGTTCAGAATGCGGTCAACCACTTCTTCATTGTCGCGCAGCTTGAAGTAGTTGCCTTTTTCCTCGTGCCAGGTGGCCTTGTCTGCAATGAAATAGCGCTCGAAAGTTGCCATCTTCGATTTGTCGAAGAGCGGACTGTTGGGTCCGCACCACAGGTAGAGGAAGTAGTCGATGGCATACTGCTTCTCTGCATCCTCGGAGTCGGACTGGAAGGCAGTACGAATCATCATGCCCGTGTGGTGCATGAGCTTCTGCCCGCTGTAGCTGTGGCCTGGATAGATTTCAACCTCTTTCAGGCTGCCGTCGTCGTTCAGTGGTATGGAAGCATGGAAGAGCAGGTTGTTGTTATACACGGCGTACATGCAGCCGTGGCGTAGCATGAGCCGCATGTGCTTGTGCAGCTTCTCGCTTATCATAAACGAGTGGTGCAACTTACCCATGAGAGTCTTTTCCTCGAACGTTAGCTCGTTAGGATGTTTGGGATTGATGGTGGGAAAGTTGTTGCTCCTCATCTCGTATTCCTTGCCGTCCAGCGTGATTGTGCCATGCTCAAAGTCCACGTTCTTGAAGAGTTCGCGGTCCTGCATGCCCCATTCGGGATGTCGTTCGTATATTTTAGCCTCCTCTTTAAATTGAATTATGGCTATGGCTTTGTGCATCTGGGCCGTGAGTCGTTTGGTTTTGTCGTCCATTTGGGTTGCACCGCCATTCATGTGGGGCTGGAATTCCTCGCAAGGATCGTCGCCGTAGCACTCCATAGCGAACGTAGCCAGAGGCACCAGGTTAATACCGTAGCCCTCTTCGAGCGTAGCCAGGTTGGCATAACGCAGCGACAGGCGGATGACGTTGCATATACAGGCATCGTTGCCGGCGCAGGCTCCCATCCAGAGCATGTCGTGGTTGCCCCACTGTATGTCCCAGCTGTGGTAGTTGGCCATTGTGTCCATGATTATGTGGGCACCGGGGCCACGGTCGTAGATGTCGCCTAAAATGTGCAGTTGGTCTATGGCAAGCCGCTGGATGACATTGGCTATGGCCACGATGAAATCGTCTGCCCGGCCAATGGAGATGATGGTGTCAATGATAACGTTGACGTAGGCCGTCTTGTTGGTATCTTCCGTGCGCTCGTGGAGCAGTTCCTGAATGATGTAAGAAAATTCCGCAGGCAGTGACTTGCGTACTTTGGACCGGGTGTACTTGCTCGACACGTCGCGGCAGATGGCCACCAGCTGGTGAATAGTGATGTGGTACCAGTCGTTGAGGTCGCTTTCTGTGGCCTTTACCAGTTCGAGTTTCTGTTCAGGGTAGTATATCAGCGTGCAGAGTTCGCGTTTCTCGGCTTCGCGCAGTGTATTGCCGAAGAGCTCGTTTACCTTGCGCTTGATGTTGCCCGAGGCGTTTTTCAGCACATGCTGGAAAGCCTCGTATTCTCCGTGTATGTCGGCCAGAAAGTGCTCCGTACCTTTGGGTAGGTTCATGATGGCCCGCAGGTTAATGATTTCGGTGCTTGCATCGGCTATGGTAGGAAAAGAATTAGCCAGTAGCTGCAAGTATCTCATATCCTGTTCAATGTCATAGTGTGTAGCCATAAGCAGTCATTTTAAGTGTGTAATGTTCTTTCTTATTTTGTCAGTGGTCTTGTCATCCTTGCCCTCGAAAGGCATGAAACCCTCCGTGAGGCCGATGACATCGTGCAGTATGAAGACAATCCGGGACGCAAACGGTAGAATATCCATCTGTCTGAGGATGTCTTTGAGCTTGTCTTCGTCGTAATTGTTGGTTTTTATTTTCTCGTAGAGATCTGCCAGGTGACGCATGGGCATACTGCCCTGGTGCAGCTCCGAGCGGATGTTGAGAAACATGATGCAGAGCTGGCGTTCGATAGGGTATTTCGCAGTAACCACCTCGTTGAGCTTTGTACGCAACAAGGGGCTCTTGGCCAGCAGCTTGTTTGTTTCGAGCGGGCCGTCTTTTAGTTTTGATGTAACTGGAAAGCGTTCGAGCGCTTCAACATCTGTCTGTGGTGCATCGTACTGCAGGCGGCTAATGCCGGCATTGATTCTGTCGGCTATCTGCTCATCGTGAGCATAAATGAAAATGAGGCGCCACTGCGCCGGAGTGAGAGCTTGCAGAGACGCAAGGATGTTTTTCTTGCGTTCCCTGTTCCTCAGGGCCTCGCCGTCAAGTCCGGCCAGAAGCAGGTAACCGATGGCATCTTCCACCTCGTCGTTAATGAGCATGTTGACATTACTGTCAAGGACTTTCTGGTATAGGCGGCACATGTCTGCTGCCATCTGTTCCATCGTGACTGCTCGCGTTAGTATCGGGTTCTTGATAACGGCAGTTTTCTTGTTCCAGTCCAGAGCCTGAAAGGTTGTCAGCTCAAGTGTGCCACAAACATGTATGGCCGAAGCAGCGGCCACGGCACGGTGCATAGAGGCCCTGTCGGCCTTGTGTTTGCGGATGACCCAGGGCTGCAGGCCGCCCAATGGAGAGAATACCGTGGGCACTCCATACCTGCCTGCTTTGAGCAGAATGGATGAAGCGGTGTGGTTCCAACAGCCGAATACGTGGACAATGTCAAAGTCATTGACGGATAGGGGAGCGTTCTCGGCATCTGAATTCTTCTTCGGTTTACCAAACATCGGCCGGTGACAGGTCTTCACGATCTCGGTGTTGCTGCCGACGTGCGAAATGAGACCGTCTGTCATGTCACGATAGATGTCGACGCTGTCGAATTCCTTTGGTATGTAGAGAAGAACCTTCATGGGCTTTAGTGCTGTGAATTATAGCTTGTGACTGGTGAAGTCGTTCTTGTCGGCTCTCCAGTATTTATACCTGTAACCTAAGTTGTGCCACACATGAGCCACTTCATAGTAAAGAGCCTTGATAGCTGGTATGTCTTCTTCAAACGGCCTGATGGCCTTGTTGGCGATAGATGCTCGCATGAATAAGGTTATCAGCAGTGAGAGAACGGCTGTGGCAGCAAGAACCCATCTCTGGGTGATGGCAGCAAAAATTAGTGCTGCAAGGATGGCGAGATAGTTGAGATGCAAGGCCAGCTGGTCGATGAAAGCCAGCAGCCTTGGGGTGAATTTTCTCTTTAGGAGCTTGCGCGAAGCAATATCGTAGAGGCGACTGTTAGTCCAGGCCTTAACCGAAGGCTCGTTTTCTACAATTCTGGCTTCGGATGAGAGCTCTAAGGCGGTGGAGTTCTCACGGGCAAACTTGTTGACAATAAAGTCGTATTCGCCTCTGACTAGTTCCAGATTGCCCAGAAAACCATCAGCTTTCAGAAACTCGCTTTTGCGGAACATCAGGTTCCGGGTATTGCACCGGTAGGCTTTCTTGCCATTGGCCTTTCTGAATAAGTAGAAAGATGTGCGCAGTTGTTCAAACCTCTTGTAGGCGCTTGTGTCGTTGTTGTAGTTGCTGTAGCCGATGATGAGGTTTTTGTCATCATTGCATTTAGCCGACATTTTACGCAACCACTGGTCTGAGACCGGGGCACATGTGGGCTCGGTCAGCAAAATCCATTCGCTTTTGGCTGCCTTTACGCCCAGTGAGATGGCGAGCTTTTTGCGGCTCATGTATCGCGAGCTTTCCGGTATGTACGTATAGTAGAGGTGCCCGTCAGAAGCAAAGCGCTTGAGCACATCTTCTGTTTCACTGTCTCCCTTCTCTGCAACAACTACCACTTGGAAGTCCGGATAGTCCTGTGCCAGCATCAAGGGCAAATGTTGTTCTAACTCCCTGGCATTGTCGTGCAGAGCCAGCAGTATCGTTATCTTCGGTAAGGCAGCGTCATTTTTTTCATCATCGTCCTTGTTCTTCGCATTGATGAATGACTTTCGGAAGAAAGGATTAATCAGCGGGGTGACGATGGCCAGCAAGATAAGAATTGCGCAACCTGCGAGTGTAAGTTCATCAATAGTCATATTATAATTCCTCGGTAATATAACCTTGCGGTAATTTCCGGCAATTGTATTGGCATGCCATGCTCTCACCATAAGCACCAGCCGAGCGTATGGCAATACAGTCTCCGCGGTGCGTCTTATTGAGGTCAACAGCCTTGGCAAATACATCGCTCGACTCACAGATGGGCCCTACTACGTCGTAGGTCTCACAAGAGCCATCGCTGGAAAGGTTCTCTATTTTGTGGAAAGCATGATAGAGCGCCGGCCTAATCAAGTCGCTCATACCGGCATCAACGATGGCAAACTGTTTGTGAGTTCCCTGTTTGATATACAATGTACGTGTGATGAGGCTCCCACACTGAGCTACTACGGCTCTTCCCAACTCAAAGTGCAGCTTTTGTCCGGGCCGGAGCTTGAGATGTTGGGCATAAGTATCGAAGTAGGCCTTGAAGTTTGGTATCGGTACTCTGTTGGGGTGCAGATAGTCAACGCCAAGACCTCCCCCTACATTGATGTTTTCTACGCTGATGTGATGTGTTTCCAACTGTTGCTGCAGGTTGTTGATGCGGTTGCACAAAGCCTCGAAGTCGCCCATGTCAAGTATCTGTGAACCAATGTGGAAATGAAGTCCGGTAAACCTGACGTGTTCCATTTGCGCTGCTGCTTCTATGGCTTTTTCCATATCATTCATAGAGATGCCGAACTTGTTCTCGGCAAGTCCCGTTGTAATATTGGCGTGGGTGTGGGCACCTACATCCGGGTTAATCCTGAAAGCGATGTTTGCAGTCTTGTTCTTTCGGGCAGCCAACTCGTTGATAACTTCCAATTCGGGAATGCTTTCAACGTTGAAACAAAGAATGTTCTTGTCGAGTCCCAAGTTTATTTCCCAATCGCTTTTTCCTACTCCGGCATAAACAATCTTGTCGGCAGCAAAGCCCGCGTTGACTGCAGCTTGAATTTCGCCACCGCTCACGCAGTCAGCACCCAGTCCGCTCATGCTGATAATGTTCAGCAACTTAGGATTGGCATTGGCTTTAACGGCATAATGTACCGAGAAGTTGTCATGCTTGCCGGCTTCTGCCCTGATAGTCTGAAGTGTTTGACGGAGCAAGGCCGTGTCATAATAGTAAAATGGCGTTTCTTTGTTTAGGAATTTATCGAGAGGAAATTGGCCTTTCATATACAATACCTTTTCTTTGTATTCGTTGATGTTTCTTTTTCTTAAACAGCTTACTTGTTAAATAGAACGTTGCTCAAGTTCTGCAAGGCTCGTTGCTTGTCGGCCTCCCTGATAAGGAAAGAGATGTTGTAGTTGGAGCCTCCGTAGGATATCATGCGAACCGGAATGTTCTTCATGGCATCCGTAGCGAGGGTTTCGAAGCCCAAATTACTCCAGTCCAGGTCGCCTACAACACAGATAATGCACATGTCGCTGTCAACAGTCACGGTGCCGTACTTCTTCAGTTCGTTCACAATCTCATTCAGATGGGTGGCATTGTCAATGCTCATGCTGACACCGACCTCGGAAGTTGAAATCATGTCTATGGGCGTCTGATAGCTCTCGAATATCTCAAAGACTTTGCGCATGAAGCCGGTTGCAAGCAACATCCGTGAAGATTTAATCTTGATAGCAGTGATATTCTCCTTGGCAGCCACAGCTTTAATCTTGCCTCTTACCAGCACATTGTCAATGATAGTGCCTTCTGCTTCGGGTGCCATGGTGTTTTTCAGCCTCACGGGGATGCTGGCATATTTGGCAGGTTGCACGCAGGTAGGGTGCAGTATCTTTGCTCCAAAGTAGGCAAGCTCTGCTGCTTCCTCGAAGTTTAGCTGCCGGACAGCCTCCGTATGGTCAACTATGCGTGGGTCATTGTTGTGCATGCCGTCGATATCCGTCCATATCTGGATTTCCTCTGCGGCGAGGGCGGCCCCTATCAGAGAGGCAGTATAGTCTGAGCCACCGCGCAGCAGATTGTCTACTTCGCCATAGGCGTTTCGGCAGATGAAACCTTGTGTGATGTAAATCTGGTAGCCGTCGTGTTCCTGCATGATGGCTTGTAACTTCTCCTTAATATATTGTGGGTCCGGTTCTCCGTTCTTATCGGTGCGCATAAAGTCCAAGGCATTGAGCAATATGGCTTTAATGCCTTGCTCCTGAAGATAATTCACAACCATATTCGTGCTCATAATCTCTCCTTGAGCCACGATGCTCTTTTCCTCGAAAGAAGTGAACAGGTCCTTTGTAAACGAACGCAGATATTCAAATTCATCCGAGAGGAAGCGACTGGTTTTCTGTCTATATTCTTCGGTGGAGTAGAGCTCGCTTACATGTTGCATGTATTTCTTCTCGAGAGTGTTGATTACATCGTTGGCACCTTCAGGGTTTTTCTTGTACAAGTAGTCGCTTATTTCGATAAGGGTATTGGTCGTACCGCTCATGGCAGAAAGCACCACGAACGTTGGTTCGCCTGATTCTGTTATCAGAGAGGCTACGTTTTTCATGCGTTCGGGCGAGCCGACGGATGTACCTCCGAATTTCATTACTTTCATATCGCAAATATTTGAATGTTATAATAGGCCTTTTATAGCTTAGTTCTCTTCATCTTCCGACAGGTCGAGCTTGTTGTACTCCTTCGTTACATCAGAGATGACGCCGTCCTTGCAGCGGTAAACGATGCCGGGATATTTGTCCAGCATGGGTATGTTGTGTGTAGACATGACTACAGCCGTACCTGTATTGGTGATGTCCTTTAAGAGTTTGACGATGTTGCCGGCCGTTTCCGGATCCAGATTGCCCGTTGGTTCATCTGCAATTATCATCTTGGGATGGTTCAGCAGTGCCCGTGCAATGGCAATGCGCTGCTGCTCTCCGCCGGAGAGCTCATGCGGCAGACTGTTCTTTTTCTCTGTCATTCCGACGTCGTTGAGTACCTCGTCTATGCGTTGGTCTATCTCCGCTTTGTCCTTCCAGCCTGTAGCGCGGAGCACAAAACGCAGGTTGTTGTACACCGTACGGTCGTGGAGCAACTGGAAATCCTGGAAGATAATGCCCATCTCTTTACGCAGCGCGGGAACTTCCTTGCGCTTCAGAGCCAGCAGATTACGCCCCAAGACCTCGGCCTTGGCATCTTCTTCGGCATCAATGTCAAGCTCGCAGTATATCGTCTTCAGCAGGGAACTTTTGCCGGAGCCCACTTTTCCGATAATGTAAATGAACTCTCCTTCGTCTGCGTGAAAGCAGACATCTCTCAGGATGAGATTATCCTGCTGGTAGATATTTATTTTCTGATAATCAATTAGCATATTGTCTGTTATTTATTTGTTCGTATATGATGGATTTACAACTGTTTTCATTCTTTGCTTTTGGACAGTCGGCGGTCTTTGTCCCAGTCAGGATTATGCCGCCTCAGGAGCTCCGAAGCTACGTCCTCTATTCTTATTCCCTTGCTCGTGAGGAGCACTATCAGGTGGTACAGCATGTCCGATGCCTCATAAACAAGTCTGTCGTCGGTGCCGTTGGTGGCCTCTATCACCGTTTCCAGAGCCTCCTCACCAAGTTTCTGGGCCATTTTGTTTACCCCCTTCTTAAAGAGACTGGTCGTATAACTGCCTTCCGGCATCTGACGGTGGCGTGCCTGGATGAAGTCCTGCAACTCCGTGAGAAAGAGTATCGGGTTGTACTCATTGGTTTCTCCCCAGCAGGTGTCGGTGCCTTTGTGGCACGTGGGACCGTTGGGATGAACCCTGACGAGCAGCGTATCGTTGTCGCAGTCGTTCTTGATACTGACCAAATCCAGATAATGGCCGGATGTTTCTCCCTTTGTCCAGAGGCATTTGCGGGTTCTGCTCCAGAAGGTTACCTTCTTGGTTTCCACTGTCTTTTGATATGCTTCCCGGTTCATGAACCCGAGCATGAGCACATTCTTGGTCGTTGCGTCTTGTATGATGGCAGGAACCAGACCGCCTGCTTTATCGAAATCTATATCCATATAGTCTGTTGTTTCTTTTTATTTAAATGTCAGAGAGCCATTTTTAGGGTGCCTCTCTTTTAATATCGTACGTTGATACCTTCTGCCCGAAGGTAGTCCTTTAGCTCCTTGATGCCTATCTCACCGAAGTGGAAAACGCTTGCAGCCAAAGCTGCATCGGCCTTGCCGGTGATGAAGGCTTCTTTGAAATGCTCTTTCGTACCGGCGCCGCCGCTTGCTATGACGGGTATCGACAGCTCTACAGAGAGCCGCGCAAGAGCCGGACAGGCAAATCCGTCCTTCACTCCGTCGTGGTTCATGCTGGTAAACAGAATTTCGCCGGCACCACGGTCGGCAGCTTCCTTGGCCCAACTGAAGAGGTCGAGTTCCGTGCGTTCGCGTCCGCCTTTGGTGTAGCAATGCCATCCGGTGGCATCTTCTTTGGCATCGATGGCGCACACACACACCTGCGAACCGAACTTGCGGGTAATCTGACTGATGAGTTCCGGGTTGTAGATGGCTGCGGAATTAATGCTTACCTTATCGGCTCCGGCGTACAGCAGGCGTTCTACATCCTCCAGTTCGTTGATGCCTCCGCCCACCGTAAAGGGTATGTTGATTTCGCGGGCTACCCGTGTTACCATCTCGGTAAAGGTCTTCCGGCCTTCTGCACTGGCCGTGATGTCCAGAAACACGAGCTCATCGGCTCCGGCATCGCTGTAGGCTTTGCCGAGTTCTACGGGGTCTCCGGCCTCGCGAAGGTTCACGAAGTTGGTTCCCTTTACTGTCCTGCCGTTCTTGACGTCAAGACAGGGGATGATGCGTTTGGCCAAAGTGCTCATTGTCCGGATTGATGGATGTTGTTTAATTCTGCTACATTTATCTTCCCCTCGTAGTAGGCTTTGCCGAAAACTACCGAGTGCACGCCGACAGCTTCCAGTCGGCGGATGTCGTCATTGGACGAAACGCCACCGCTGGCAATGAGCCGTATGTCCGGCAACTGGCTGATGATGCGCCGGTACAGCTCCACGGCAGGCCCCTGCAGGGTGCCGTCCTTGCTGATGTCCGTGCAGAGTACATTGACAACTCCCTGCTCCCGGTACCGTTTCAGGAAAGGAATCAAGTCCTCTTCCGAGTCCTGATACCAGCCGTTGATGGATATCTTTCCGTTCCTAACGTCGGCTCCCAGTATCATCCGGTTGGCACCGTACTCGGCAAGCCACCTGCCGAAGAGTTCCGGTTGGGTTACGGCAACGCTGCCTACGGTTACCATTGCTGCACCTGCATCAATCACTTTACGGATATCGGCGTCGGTTTTGATGCCTCCGCCGAAGTCTACCGTCAGCGCAGTCGAACTCACTATGCTCTTCAGCACATCGTCATTCACTACGTGTTTGGACTTTGCACCGTCAAGGTCGACCACATGCAGCCGACTGAATCCTAACCGTTCAAATTCCTTGGCCTGTGCAACAGGGTCAGGGTTGTATATCTTCTTCTGGCCGTAATCGCCTTTGGTAAGGCGAACGCATTGGCCGTCAATGATGTCTATTGCAGGAACTAATTCTATTGTCATTTTGTCCAAGAGTGTTTGCTATTCGCTTAATTCCAGGAAGTTGCGCAGTATCTGCTCACCTGCTTTTCCGCTTTTCTCCGGATGGAACTGGCATGCCCAGAAGTTGTCTCTATGCAGTGCGGCGCTGTAGGGCGTGATGTAGTTGGCGGTTGCTATGGTGTAGCTGCACAGGGGCACGTAGTAGCTGTGTACAAAGTAAACGTACGGCGACGGCAAACCCTTGAAGAGACGCTCGCCCTGGCCTGCATGGGCGTTGTCGTATAGCAGCTTGTTCCAGCCCATAGCCGGCACCTTGTCTTCGTGGTGCTGCGGGCGGAAGCGTCTCACTTCGACAGGAAAGATGCCGATACAGTCGGTATCGCTCTCTTCAGAATGTTGGCAAAGCAGCTGCTGGCCCACACATATACCGAGAACGGGCTGGCGCAGGTCGCGAATAACCTTGTCCAGCCTGTGTTCCCTGATGTAACTCATGGTTGTACCGGCTTCACCCTGACCGGGGAAAAGCACCTTGTCGGCTTTCATCAGCATCTCTGCGTCGTCGGTCAGCGTAGGCTCTATGCCCAGTCTGTGGAGTGCATTTACTACAGAATAGATGTTACCCGCATTGTATTTAACGATTGCAACATTCATTGTTTGGTTCGGTCGTTTTATAAAACAATGCAAAAATACGAAATTTCTGCCACAAAGCGGCTTTATCAAACAATAATTTAACAGATATGTTGCATATCCTTTGATATTGTAACCTCAGATGGGCGGATTGCCTGTTTACAGGCTCTTTTGTGTCCGGTCGGTACGAACGGCAATGTGATTGCTGCAGGGTGGAAAAACAAAAGCATGCTTTCAAGCCTCTTGAAGGATAGCTTCAAGGCGCTTGAAGGCATGCTTCAACGAGCTTGAACGATAGGTCTATTCTTCCGTACTGTCGGCAGTGCGGAGAATGATGGAGGTTGCACCGATGGTAAACAGCGTTCCGTCCTCTATCAGCCGGCGCTCTCTGTCGCCCAGAATGTCGTTGCCAACAAAGGTGCCCGTATTGCTCGGCCCGTCTCGGAGTACGTACTTGAGCCGTCCCTTCTTGTCGCGCGATACGTTGATGATGCAGTGGGTCATGTCGATACTTGGGTCTACGGTCTCTATGGGGCAGTTGATGCCCGAGCCTTTCATGTACCGGCCGATGACATTATCACCCATGTGCAGGGGAATGACCTGCTTGTAGTGGAACACGTTCTCTATGACCACAATGGCTCCTGCAGCGCTTTCATCGACTGTTTCATCCGGGTTATCGTCTTTCTGCCGGTTGCGCAGCTTGGATACTCCAATCTTGATGCCGAACTGCTTGCCGCATTGCGGACACTCGAAAACCAGCGACTGGCCGGCTTCGTATTTCGTTTCATCAAAGAGAATGAAGTTATCACATTTGGGACAGCGTACTCGTTTCACGAAAAGAATAATTAAAAAGGTGGTGAGAAACTATCAGCCGTTAGCCTTCTTGCTTGGCTTTACGAGCATAATCCAGCAATCGGCAAACTCCTTGTTGTCGTTAAGTTTCTGCTGGGCTCTGTAGGCTTGCTTCTCCGACTGGTATTTTCCGTAAATAACTTTGGCTCCTTTGGAGCGTGGCAAAACCATGGCTTCGGCGTAACCTTTACGCTGTAACGTGGCTACATAGGCCCTGGCATTCTTCCTGGTAACTCTGCTGGCCAGCACGAGAGAATAATAGGGCGAGGCGTCAACGGCATTCTTGGCCGTATCAAGTTTCTCAGCGCGGGGCTTGGTTGCCTGCACCTGGGCGGTTTTAACGGGCAGGGCTTTAGCCAGGGAAATGTCTCTGGGCATGATGCGGTACAACATTCCCGTGTCAATATTGCTGGTTTGTTGCGTGTTATGTTTGCCGTTGCCAATGGGCGAGGGCATCAGCAAAAAGGCTATGATGACGATGCAGGCTACTGCCAGGTTTCTAAGACTGCCAATGCTGATGCTTACCGTTCTGTCGTCATCATCGTTTACAAAGATGTTGGAGCTCAGTTTAAGGGGCTCTTCTGCTTCTTGCTCAACCGCAACAGAGCGCTGCTCGTCCTGTTTCTTCTTGCTTTCAACGGCAATGGTCATGGGCTTTTCCGTCGCTGCTGCAATTGCAGAGACCGGTTGCATCTCGAAAGAACTTAGTCCGTAAAGTTCCGGCGTCAGGATGCCGGCTTCGCAGGGCTCGAACTCTATGTGGTGTTGGCCGTTCAGATAAATCACGCCAATGTCGTTCAACTCAAACCTGCCGTCGTTCTCCAAGTGCTGGCGCAGCTCGTTCACCTCATCTTCTATCCGCTTGATGGCTTCAGGATAGCTGATGTCATAGGCCTCGATGTAGGATTGAGCCAGAAGAGAATCGTTCATCTTGAGCTGTGGATTGAACCCGATAGTTCTCAGCGGCGGCAAGAAGGTGTGGTCACTCTCGTCGTAGCGGGCATCTACATGATGAGCCATAAATCCCCCGAAATTGGGAACTATTACGCAATCATTGCTCAAAAGCAGAATTTCAATATGTCTTTCCAGTTCAATCACCTGTGCAAAATTACGTTTTTTATTTGATACACCCAAAGCATTGGTCTGAAAAAATGAAAAAGGCAAAAAATATTATGATATCGGTTTGGCGTTCAATATTTTATTACTATCTTTGTACTTAAATAACATTTCACGTATGGAATACAAGAAGACGGAAGTGGATGGAGTCTACATAATCGAGCCGAAAGTTTTCAACGATGCCCGCGGATATTTCTTTGAAGCGTGGAAGCAGGCAGATTTTGATGCTCATATAGGTAAGGTGAACTTTATCCAGGACAACGAGTCGAAATCCAGCTATGGCGTTTTGCGCGGTCTCCACTATCAGAAAGGGGAGTACAGTCAGGCAAAGCTGGTGCGTGTTATCAAGGGGCGCGTGCTTGATGTTGCCGTTGACATAAGAAAGAGCAGCCCTACCTTCGGCCAGCACGTAATGGTTGAGCTGAGCGAGGACAACAAGCGGCAGCTCTTCATACCCCGAGGGTTCGCCCATGGGTTTCTGGTTCTCAGCGACGAAGCTGTGTTTACGTATAAAGTAGACAATGTATATGCGCCGCAGGCTGAGGCCAGCATCAGGTGGAATGATGAGACCATAGGCCTCCAATGGCCCATTGATCCCAAGGATATACTGACAAGTGAAAAGGATTTGGCGGCAAAGAGCTTGGCTGAATCAGAACTCTTTGAATGAGCAAGCCGTGGTCGCAGACTGCTAAATCGGGCGAAACGAAATGCTTGGTATAATTAATAGAATAGGATGAGGAAGTTGTGCGTTTTTCTGTTAACGGGAATGGTAATCCTTGTAGGAAGCTGCAAGGACAAGGCTCCGGTAGCTTCGCCAAAAGAGGACTTTACCGCCAAGAAGATGCTGCAAGGCATCTGGGTGAACTATGAAGAACAGGATGTGGCCTTCGAGGCCAAGGGCGATACGATTTTTTATCCCGATTCGACCAGTCAACCCGTATATTTCCAGATTATAGGCGACTCTCTTGTGCTTCACGGATCAAACGAAGTGCGTTATCCTATCGTAAAGCAAGCTCCTCATCTCTTTGCTTTCAGGAACCAGACCGGCGACTTGATTAAGCTGGAAAAGAGTGAGGACCCTAACGACCGTTATGCTTTCAGCGGCAAACGGCCTGTATCACTCAATCAGAACAAGCTGATAAAGAGAGATACCGTTGTGACTTTTCAGTCAAAACGTTACCATTGCTACGTCCAGGTAAACCCCACCACGTACAAGGTAGTTAAGCCCACGTACAACGATGACGGTGTAGAAGTGGACAATGTGTACTACGACAACATTATTCATTTAAGCATATTCAATGGTCCAAGGAAAGTTTTCTCGTCCGATTTCCATAAACAGGACTTCAGAAAACAGGTGCCACAGGACTACTTGAAGCAGGGAATACTGAGCGATTTCATGTTCACCAAGATTGATGCTCACGGTGTTCATTACACTGCCTCGATAGCAGTGCCCGACAGCCAGGTGAGCTTTCAGGTTGAAGTCAGGGTCGATTTCAACGGCCGACTGACGATGACTGTGCTGTAACACCCGTCCGTAGGCTTTTCTTACTGATTGATATATTCCTCGCGACGGCATGCAACAGCGAGCCGGGAGATTACTTCCAAGCGTTCAGACAGATATAACGTAAAAGGCGTGCAACCCGTTTACAGTTGCACGCCTTTGGTATTCTGCCGTCTGCAGGCACGGCAGCAGTTCTATTGAATCATGTCGACACTGCGCTTGAGGAATGCGTTCAGCGCAGCTCCCTTCAGCATACCGTTCTGCAGTAAGGCCAGGTCGATGAGCTGATGCACTATCTTGTTGTCTTTTGCATACGCTGATAGCACCTGTGTCTTCTTCTCCCGCTGCTCGTTGACAGCCTTCTCCGTGTTCTGCAGGTCGTCCTTTTCCTCCTGCGAGATTTCCTCCGGTTTCTTCTTGCCTTGGCTCTGATGGAGCGCTGCCAGGCGTGCCTGCTGCCCCTTGAGTTCGCTCTCGATGGGCTTCAGAGCCTCTTGGGTAGCGTTGTCCGTGTCGGTCAGCACCTTCTTGATGAGCGGATGGTCGGTGTTCAGCACCAGACTATAAGTGTCGGGCATCTGCTGGTAGAAGCTCATACCGGCCTGGAACTTGCTTATCTCCTTCATTCTGCGCATGTATTCGCTCTGCGTGATGACAACGGGCTGTGCCGTTTCGCCCAGCGACTGCGTCTCGACGGAGAACTCGGTTTTGTCGAGTTTGGGCATTTGAGTTCTGAATACCTGTGACAGATTGTCACGGTCGTCCTCGCTAAGTTCAGTAGACTTTGGCTCGTCTTTTACCACGAGACGGTCTATAGTGTCGGCATCAACGCGCGTGAAGATACTCTTCTCGAACTTGGATTCCAGCAAGGAGATGACCGGAACATCCAGCTGGCCGTCGAGCAGGGCCACACTGTAGCCTTTGGCTTTTGCCGCCTCAATGTACGTGTACTGCTCATCAACATTGGTAGCGTACAGATATACCAGCTCTCCATTCTTGTTTGTCTGGTTCTCCTTGATAAGAGTTTTGTACTCATCGAACGTAAAGTATTTGCCTTCTGTATCCTTGATGAGCGCAAAGTCCTTTGCCCTGTCGTAGAAAGTTTCGGGTTCCGAGAGCATTCCATAGTTGATAAAGAGCTTCAGGTTGTCCCACTTCTCCTCGTAGCCTTTACGGTCTTCCTTGAAAATAGCTTGCAAACGGTCGGCCACCTTCTTGGTAATGTAGGTCGAAATCTTCTTGACATTGGCATCGCTCTGCAGATAACTGCGGCTCACATTGAGCGGAATGTCGGGCGAATCGATGACACCGTGCAGCAAGGTGAGGAACTCGGGCACGATGCCTTCTACCTGATCGGTTACGAAAACCTGGTTGCAGTAGAGCTGAATCTTGTTGCGCTGCAAGTCGATATTGCTCTGTATGCGCGGGAAATAGAGAATACCCGTGAGGTTGAAGGGATAGTCTACGTTGAGATGAATCCAGAACAGCGGCTCGTCCTGCATAGGGTAGAGAGTGCGGTAGAACGACTTGTAGTCTTCGTCTTTCAGCGTGCTGGGTGCTTTCACCCACAAAGGCTCAATGCTGTTGATGATGTTGTCCTCGGCCGTATCTACCTGTTTGCCGTCCTTCCACTCCGTTTTCTTGCCGAAAGCGATAGGAACAGGCAGGAACTTGCAATACTTGTTGAGCAGTGTCTCTATGCGCGGCTTCTCCAGGAACTCCTTGCAGTCTTCGTCGATGTAGAGGACGATGTCCGATCCATGCCCCTCGCGTTCGGCATCCTCGATAGTGAACGAGGGACTGCCGTCACAACTCCACTTCACAGCCTGTGCTCCTTCGCGGTAGCTCTTGGTTATAATCTCCACCTTCTTGCTCACCATGAAGGCGCTGTAAAAGCCGAGTCCGAAGTGGCCTATTATCTGGTTGGCGTTCTCCTTGTATTTCTCCATGAAATCGTTTACGCCCGAGAAAGCTATCTGATTGATGTACCGGTCAATTTCATCGGTCGTCATACCGATGCCGTTGTCGCTGATGGTGAGGGTACCTTTGTCCTTGTCAATGTTTACATGGATAGTAAGATCGCCCAAATCTTCTTTGTAATCGCCCTGCGAAGCGAGCGTCTTCAGTTTCTGAGTGGCGTCCACAGCGTTGGAAACCATCTCGCGGAGGAAGATTTCATGGTCGGAATAAAGAAACTTTTTAATGACGGGGAAGATGTTCTCTGTAGTAACCCCGATATTTCCTTTCTGCATATTGTTTATTGGTTTTTAATAAGTTCTTTGCCTGCTGGAATGCAAATAACGTGCCAAAACCTTCTTCTGCCAGCCCGTGTGTGCTGTGCAATGCCTTTATTGTAGTTAATTCCTGATTTTCTCCAGCAGGCTCTTGGCGTTACGAATGTGTGTCCTGTCCTGGATTTAGTTGACAGTTTTTGTAGTTAAATGTTCTTTAGGTTGACAATAAATTTCTTATGTGGAAATATAGTTGTCAGGTTTTTCTGTTAAGTGCACTT
>NZ_FOHY01000032.1:0-14788 GCF_900111525.1 Prevotella sp. kh1p2 | reverse complement strand
ACCGTGCGTCCGCACCAGAGTCTGGACATGCGCACGCCCTTGGAAGAGATGCAGCGGCTCCTTTCCCTGGCCGCATTACAGCCACAGAGGCTCCCGGGGGCTGCGAGCCCCCGGCCGCAAGGCCGCCCCCCGGTGTTTTTCATCAATTCAACGTTCCACTTAAAATAAGGAGGTCAAAGAGTCCGCAGAAAACAGAAAATGATTAACTTTGCACCCGGAAGACAGCTGTCAACCTAAAGTGCACTTAACAGAAAAACCTGACAACCAGATTTCCACATAAGAAATATATTGTCAACCTAAAGAACATTTAACTACTAAAACTGTCAACTAAATCCAGGACAGGACAGCGTCGGAGTGCTGAAGGCATGCTTCGGGAACTTTCGACACTTGTCGCACGATTGTGTGACACCTGTCGAATGATTATGCGACAAGTGTCGAAAGTTCAGAACAGCTGCCACCGGCACTCGTAAAATAGTTTTTTAACGACCCGGAGCATGCCCTTTGCTGTAAATTATAACGATAGGAGAGTGCACGTACACAGCTGGAAGGGCCGGGTGCTGCACGCGCATCGACACGACAAAATTCACCCGGAATTAGTGAATAACATAAAGATTGTTTTCTGTTTTATATACAAAAGGTATAAAAGAATATACTATATTTGCAATGAAAGATGTACTACTCTGTTTTTTGAGATAACTTTTCTTTTCAATAGGTTAAGTTTTGTAAGGTGAAAAAAGCCCCGGTCAGAGTAGTGATACTCATACCGGGGCTGCTTTATCGAAGGTCTGCGGGTGCATCAGATATCGTTCTTGAACGTGACGACGCCTGTTAGCTTGTCGTCAAGGTAGAACGTTTGCTGGCGCTTTTCCTCTTTCACCTTGTACTTAACGTGAATGAAATAGAGTTTCTCTGTTTGCTGGCTGTACTTTGGTTGTTTACGGAAGAACTTCATGGTGTCTACGTCCTGATGCAGCCGAGCAGTCATCTGCGGCGTCACATAGACGGTGGAATCCATCTTCGAAAATTCGTCGATATCGAATTCCTCGGTCAGGTTGTCCTGTAGAAACTGCTTGACGCGCTGCTTGGCGTCATGTTCGCGACCGCATGATGCCATGAGAACAACGAGCGCAAGAAACAAAGTATGCTTCAGATATTCCATAAGTCAATCGTCGGGATGAGGTGAATGCTATTCTTCGGGAATGTTCCGCAGGATTTCTAACAGGTGATCCCAAACCATCTGCACGGTGGGAATGTAGAGGCACTCGTCGGGAGTATGCACGTTGCGAAGCGTTGGGCCAAAGGATACCATGTCGATGTGAGGATACTTCTCGGAGAAGAGACCGCACTCCAAGCCTGCATGTATGCCGAGCACTTTAGGCTCCTTGTTGAAGAGTTTCTTGTAGGCATCGACGGTAATCTTTACCAGCTTGCTGTTTGGGTTCATCTTCCAGGCCGGATAGCCGTCGTTCTGCACAACCTCGGCGCCGCCCAGCTCGAAGCAAGCCTTGATGGTATTGGCCATGTTGCGCAGGTTGCTCATCACGTTGGAGCGCTGACTGGTCACCACAATAACCTTGTTGTCTTCGCTCTGTACGCTGGCCACGTTGCTCGAAGTTTCAACCATCCAGGCCAGCGCCTCGTCCTGGCACATGGTGAGAATGCCGTTGTAAAGTGCCTGCACGGACCTGATGAGGTTGGCAGAGACGGCCTTGGGCAGCACGGTTTGGGCCTCGGTGCTTTCGAGAGACCACACCATGTTGGTGTCGGTAACGTGGAATTCGTCTTCCACTGCAGCTGTAAATTGGTTCCAGTCGGCTTTAACCTCTTCCTTGCGGCCGGTCGGCACGGCGAATATAATCTTGCCGTCACGCGGTATGGCGTTGTGCATCTTGCCCGAATTCCATTGAGCCAGGCGCACGTCCATCTTGCTCTGTTCTGCGTACAGGAAACGTGACATAATCTTGATGGCGTTTGCCCGCTTCTTGTTAATGTCGTCGCCGGAGTGTCCTCCGTTAAGTCCCTTGAGCGAACCGGCCATGAAGAAGTAATCGGCCGGTGCTGTCTCACGTTCGAAACTGAATGTGGCCGTGGTGTTGATGCCACCGGCACAGGAGATGAAAATCTGCCCTTCGTCCTCAGAATCGAGGTTGATGAGATAGTCGCCGCTCATGAAACCGGCCTTCATGCCAAACGCCCCGGTAAGTCCGGTCTCCTCATCACGGGTGAAGAGACACTCTATCGGCCCGTGTTCTATATTGTCGCTGTCGAGTATGGCCAGTTCAATGGCAACGCCGATGCCGTCGTCGGCACCTAACGTAGTGCCCTTGGCGCGCAGCCAGTCACCGTCTACATAAGTCTGGATGGCGTCTTTGTAGAAGTCGAAATCAACGTCCACGAGCTTGTCACACACCATGTCCATGTGGCTTTGCAGCACAACCGTTTTCTTGTTCTCATATCCGGGAGTAGCCGGTTTGCTGATAATCACGTTGCCGGTTTCGTCAACCCGCGTTTCAAGATGCCGCTCGGCAGCAAACTGTTTCAGATACTCAATCATCTGCTCTTCGTGTTTCGAGGGGCGGGGAATTTGGTTGATTTTGGCAAACTGCTCAAATACGCGAGCAGGTTTTAATTCGTTTTTCTCCATTTTTGCTTGTATTTTTTCTTATACCTTATTTATTATATGAGTGCACGGAGCGCCAAGAAGCTTCTTTGCTCTTCGTTTATGAAAATAACTTTCATCGTGGAAATAAAAACAAAATAATTGGGTTTTATTTTGTACTTCTACCGATTTCCATTATCTTTGCAAGCACAAAAGTAATAAAAATGATAGAAACTCTGCTGTTAAGCATGTTAATAATTGCTATTGCCGTAGCATTCTTGAGCGTTAAGGTGATTCTTAAGAAAAACGGGAAGTTCTCCTCGCAGCATGTCAAGGATAATCCGGGACTCCAGAAACAGGGAATACACTGTGTGATGGATCAGGATCGTGAGGCCCGGAGAGCAGGCAAGGCATACTGACGGCACAGTCTCCCGGCGGTGCTGTTTGTAAAAACACACTGTCAAAACCGAATGATTAAAACAAAACCTATTATAAAATGAAGAAAACAGTTTTTCGTACATTGGCAGTTGCTGCTATGGCTTCATGCGTCATGACTTCCTGCAACCAGAGCAATCCTCAGGTAGACCAGAAGTCGAATACCGCACAGGTAAATCCTTCAAACTTAAAGATAGCTTATGTTGAGGTGGACTCCATCATGAGCCAATACGCTTTTTGCAAGGATTACACCAAGATTCTTGAGGCGAAAGGCAACAACATACAGAAGACTTTAGCCGGCAAACAGCAGCAGCTGCAGGCCGCTGCAGCCAACTTCCAGCAGAAAGTTCAGCAGAACGCATATACCCGCGAGCAAGCTGAAGGCATTCAGGCTGGCTTGCAAAAACAGAGCAACGACCTCCAGGCTTTAAATCAGCGACTCTCCGGTGAGTTCCAGACAGAAACCGAGAAGTACAACAAAGCGCTGCGAGACTCTATCCAGCACTTTCTTGCTGTTTACAACAAGGACAAGAAGTACAGCCTCATTTTGAGCAAGGCTGGCGACAACTTGCTCTATGCTGACAAGGCTTACGACATTACCTCGGAGGTTATCACTGGCCTGAACAAGGCCTACAAGCCGAGTGCAAAAGAAAAGCCGGCTGCCAAATAACCCCCGCCATCCTTGTTACTCACAAGATATTGAAACACATTATAGAAAGAGGCATCGGCTATTAGGCTTTGATGCCTCTTTTTGTAAGGGTGCATTTCTTCACTAATCTGCTTCCGATTTTGGCGTTACTCAGAAAAAGTAGTAACTTTGCAGTCATGACACGTAAAGAGAGATATCAGTATATTCTTGACTATTTTCGCGCAAAGGAGGGCCATGCTACTACCGAGTTACAGTTCAGCAGCGCCTTTCAGCTGCTTTGTGCCACGTTGCTTAGCGCCCAGTGTACCGATAAACGCATCAATGAAGTAACGCCCGAACTCTTTCGCCGTTATCCTACGGCCGAAGCGATGGCCGCAGCCGAACCGGATGAAGTGCTGGAGTATGTGCGCAGCGTATCGTATCCCAACGCCAAGTCCAGGTATCTGGTAGAAATGGCGCGTATGTTAGTGGATAAGTTTGAAGGCAAAGTGCCTGACACAACAGAAGAATTGGTCAAGCTGCCGGGCGTGGGCCGCAAGACTGCCAACGTGATACAGGCTGTTTGGTACGGCAAAGCTACCTTGGCAGTTGACACACATGTGTACCGTGTAAGCCACCGGCTGGGTCTGGTTCCCATGGAAGCGAACACTCCCTACAAGGTAGAACAGTATCTGCTGAAGAATATTCCGGAGCACGATGTTGCCGATGCGCATCACTGGATACTGCTACATGGACGATACATCTGCAAGAGCGCTCGTCCTATGTGCGAGAAGTGCCCTTTCGACAGCTTCTGTCCGAAGTTGTTGGAGAACAGCAAGCTGGACTGAATTGCCCAAAGAAAACGCGAACAGAAGAAGATAACATAAAGGATGGACACAAAAAGAATACTTCGTTTTTTGCAGGATATAGCCGCAAATAACAACCGTGAATGGTTTCTGGACCATAAGAGTGAATATCAGGCTTGCAAGCAGGAGTTTGAAGCCGGGGTCGCTGCACTGATACTGGAGATATCCAAGTTCGACGCCGAGGTTTCGCATCTCACGCCTAAAGACTGCTGTTTCAGATTCTATCGTGACGTCCGCTTCTCGCCGGATAAGTCTCCTTACAAGCGCCATTTCGGTGCTTATATCTGCGCACACGGCAAGAAATCGCTCCGTGGAGGCTATTACATCCATCTGCAACCCGGCCAGTGTTTGCTCTCATGTGGTGCCTATTGGCTGCCAACAAACATCCTGACCTCGTGCCGAAACGAGATTATGGCCAACATCGACGAATGGAGAAAATGTGTGGAAAACGGCAGATTCATCAGTTATTTCGGCTATCCCAATGCGGGTAAATGGTCGGAAGGCAACATTGACCCAAAAGGTTTCGGTATTGAAAGCCTGAAGACAATACCCAAAGGTTTCCCCCGTGATTATGAGTTCGCAGACTATCTGCGGATGAAAGACTATGCTACCTGGCGCTTGGTACCCGATGATTATTTTCAGGGAGACGGCTGGCTGAAAGACGCAGTCAAATACTTGAAGGTGGCAAAGCCGATGATGGACTTCATGAATGCTGTGATTGATGATTACGAGTAAGCACCATTTCGTGTGTTGCCAGTTGGCAGTTGCCAACCGGATGAGAATATAAAAAGTATAAAAAAGCAGGAATAAGCGATACAACCAATTAGAGATTTTCGTATATTTGCCGCAGTTGAATATTCAAAATCTTTACTATCATGAAAATCGGTATTCCCAAAGAAATCAAAGACAACGAAAATCGGGTCGGCATGACTCCGGCTGGTGTGGCAGAACTTATCAGGCATGGACACGATGTCTGCGTACAACATACGGCAGGAGAGGGCAGTGGCTTTGCCGATGCTGAGTACGAGGAAGTTGGTGCCAAAATCCTTCCGACGATTCAAGATGTGTACGGCGCGGCCGAAATGATTATCAAGGTGAAAGAGCCCATTGAGCCGGAATACGCCCTGATACGCAAAGGCCAGCTGGTGTTCACCTATTTCCATTTTGCCTGCGACAAGCCTCTTACAGACGCCATGATTAAGAGTGGTGCCGTGTGCCTGGCTTACGAGACGGTTGAAACCAAGGATCGCCACCTCCCGTTGCTGATTCCAATGAGCGAAGTTGCCGGCCGCATGGCCATTCTGAACGGTGCTTACTATCTGCAGAAAACCAAAGGAGGAAAGGGAAAGCTGATAAGCGGCGTTCCCGGAGTGAAGCGAACAAAGGTTCTTGTGCTTGGAGGTGGCACCGTAGGAGAGGCAGCCGCCCGCATGGCAGCAGGCATGGGGGCCGACGTCTACATAACTGATATCTCATTGCCACGGCTCCGTCAGCTCGAATTCGAGCTTCCCGTAACCGTCCATACCCTTTATTCTACCGCGCACAACATTCGTAAGGAATTGCACGATGTTGACATCGTGGTTGGTTCCGTGCTCATACCGGGCGACAAGGCTCCACATCTGATAACACGCGACATGCTGAAACTGATGGAGCCCGGTACCGTTCTGGTAGATGTGGCCATTGACCAGGGCGGATGCTTTGAAACATCCCGTCCAACTACTCACACCGATCCGGTATATACAGTCGATGGAATTGTGCATTACGCAGTTGCCAACATCCCCGGTGCTGTTCCCAACACGTCAACTACGGCATTGACCAATGCCACCATGCGCTATGCGCTGGAGCTTGCCGACAAGGGCTGGCGTAAGGCTTGCAAGGACAACGAAGCGTTACGCAAGGGGCTTAACATTGTTGAAGGTAAGGTTACTTATGAGGCCGTTGCCGAAGTCTGGGGACTGCCTTACGAGTCTGTTACGTTGTAAGTGAACCCTGTGTTACCCCTTGCAGCTGGCTGAAAAATCAGCAAACAAATGCGAATGCTGAAGCTGAAAGCAGCGCTCAGAGGTAAAATGTCACTTGCTTGTGGTGCCAGAATGGGATGTCGGGAACTTTTGACACTTGTCGCACAATCGTGTGACACCTGTCGAATAATCGTGCGACAAGTGTCGAAAGTTCGGGAGGCTATCATACTGCATCCTGAGAGTATTCTTCCTGCGACCTAAGAGACTATGTTTTAGATGCAGGAAGATGCTTGTCTGCGTAGGTGAGCCAAAGAAGTTGTGGCTCCGTGCGAAGGAACTAACGCTGTTATATGCTTTGCAAAGCTGTGAACAAAAATAAAAACAGAAAGTGCCAAGAGGAGCGACAACGATGTCGGCTGCCTGTCTTGGCACTTTCTGTTGTTTAGAGTGTGCCCTTGGTTGAGGGCAACTCGAAATGATAAATATCCCGTTTTACGGCCATCTTCAGCGCTTTGGCCAGCGCCTTGAATATTCCTTCAATCTTGTGATGCTCGTTCGTACCTTCGGCTTTGATGTTCAGGTTCATGCGTGCGGCATCACTCAGGCTCTTGAAAAAGTGGAAGAACATCTCCGTGGGCATTTCTCCAATCTTCTCGCGCTTGAACTCCGCGTCCCAAACAAGCCACGGACGGCCGCCGAAATCCAGTGCAACCTGGCAGAGACAGTCGTCCATTGGCAGGCAGTAGCCGTACCGCTCTATGCCACGTTTGTTACCGAGCGCCTGCAGGATACATTCGCCCAATGTTATACCAGTATCCTCGATGGTATGGTGTTCGTCTACATCCAAATCTCCCTTTGTGTGGATGGCCAAGTCCATCATGCCGTGGCGGCCAATCTGCTCCAGCATGTGGTCAAAGAAACCGATGCCCGTCGAGATGTCACATTTGCCCGTTCCGTCGAGGTTCAGATTAATGTGGATGTCCGTTTCCTTGGTAGTCCGTCTCACTTCTGCTGTTCTTTCGCCGGCAAAGAGAATTTCTGCAATCTTGTCCCAAGTCATTCCGTCCTTGCCGAGAATCAGTGACTTGCATCCCAAATTCCTGGCCAACTGCTCGTCAGAGGCTCTGTCGCCAATCACGTAGCTGCCCTTTATGTCATACGCAGGATTGTTCAGATAGGCTTGCAGCATGCCGGTGCCGGGCTTGCGCATCGGCGAATTGTCTTCCGGAAAATGCCTGTCTATGAGCTGTTCGTCGAAGGTAATGCCTTCGCCTTCCAGTGTCTGGATAATGAAGCGGTGTACGGGCCAGAACTGTTCCTCCGGAAAAGAAGGAGTGCCGAGCCCGTCTTGATTGCTTACCATGACGAGTTTGAAGTCGAGATGCTGGCAAATGAAGCTCAGGTTTCTGAATACGCCGCTTGTAAACTTGAGCTTCTCAAAGGAGTCAATCTGCTCGTCGGCGGGCTCTTCTATCAGTGTTCCGTCGCGGTCTATGAATAGTATGCGCTGCTGTTTCATTGTGTTGTCTTACTGGAAGTTAATGTCTGTTAGTCTTGTTTTGGCATTCTCTTTCTCTTCAATGGAACCGTAAACATAGAAAGAAACGAGTATGTTCCAGGCTGCAACGAAGCAGAGGATGAAGTCGGTGATAACACCAGATGCGAAAACGATAATGTTGAAGTAGGAGGGAAGTCCCGAGGGGTCGCCTTTGCTCATGCCAATCAGCGAGCTAAGGTAGGAGTAACCCAGGATGGAATCGGGCGTTTTAACCACACAGACAATGATAACGGTAATGAAACCTGCCAGCAGCAGGGCACTCAGAAGGAAGCCATAGTGCTTGTATCCGGGTTTCAGTTCACTCCATAAACCTCGTCTCAAGCTGGTTTCTTTTTCCATCATGTACTTGGTAAAGAAGTAAACAAAGGGCAGAAGCGCCAGCAGCAATATGAGATAAAGCAGCAGTCCGCCTCCAAACATGCCTGCGTAAAATTGTCCAATCGTCATGTTTGCAGCTGCCTTTGTGTGCAAAAAGGCAATGGCCAAGCCGCCTGTAAGACATGCAAACAGCAGGTTCAGAAGTACAACAGTTGCCATTACTTTGGCGCTGCGCATGGTGTTCCACTTCTTGCCATGTTCATTGAGCGAGTCATACAGCCAGGCAAAGAACCAACATTCGGCAACAAGCAGCAGGAGAGCAAGCAGTCCTGTTGCAGTTGAAGCAAGGATGCTGACCGGCAGATGCAGAACAAAAGCCTCGGTCGTGTGCATGGAACTGGTTACAATCAATGCCTTGACAATGGCTATACCCAATGCAGGCAGCCACAACTTCTTGACAACGGTTGTCAGATTTGTGCGCAACAGCACGGCTGCTGCCTTGAGGCAAGCCGATACACTCCTTATTTTATATACGTCCTTTTCCATATTTTTCTTCAATATCTTCTTCTAAATTCGGCGCAGGTAATGGCCGTGGCTATGGCCACATTTAAACTGTCGGCCGTTTTACGGCCATCAGGAAAATTGGGAATCAGCAGCTTATGATTGATTTTCGGCCTGAGTTCGGGCGAAATCCCGTTGCCTTCGTTTCCCATGATGATGAGTCCGTAGTCGGTTAACTGCTGCTTGTAGATGCTGTCTCCATCGAGTAGGGTGCCGTAAACGGGATAGTCAGCCGGCAGAGAGCTGGCCAGTTCCGTCAGGTCTGTGTACATAATGTCTACTCTGGCCAGGCTTCCCATTGTTGCTTGAACTACTTTCGGGTTGTAGACGTCGGCCGTATCGTTGCTGCAGTAGATGCGGTTGATGCCGAACCAGTCGGCTATCCGGATAATGGTTCCTAAGTTGCCGGGGTCTTGCACACCGTCAAGCGCGAGCGAAAGCTGATGAGCCGGCGGCGCGGTAGGCTGGTTTTGTTGCGGAAACAAGCCCAGAACCTGCTGCGGATGCTGCAGAAGGCTGACCTTTCTCAGGTCGTTTTCCGAAACTTCTATACGCTCGCAGTCACCCTTTAGACTTGCTCCGTTAGCCGAAAACCATTGGTCCGTGGCCACTATTAGCCTGGCATCCATCGTTTCCAGGAGGTCGCCCACAACCTTGGGGCCTTCTGCAACAAAGACTCCCTCGGCCTTTCGGTACTTCTTCTGTTCCAAAGAACGGATGTATTTGATTTTGGTTTTGCTGAGCATTTTTGGTTTTTTATCATGCAAAGATAACAATTATTCTCTGCTTTTTTATTATCTTTGCCGAATAATTTACAAAGTTTTGAAGTTTATTATATTACATAAATCATCTTTTCTAAAAGGGTGCAGCAAGGAGATTGCGCCCTTGTTTTTAGGGCTTATTACTGTTCTTATTGCCTCGTGCAGCGCCACCAAGTTTGTACCTGATGACAGTTATCTGCTGGAGAAGGTGCAAATCAGGTCGGAACAGAAGAAGTTTCCCGTTTCGGACCTTGCTCCCTACATCCATCAACAGGCCAACAGCCGCTGGTTCAGCTTATTCAAGATACCCTTGGGAACGTACGCCTTGGCTGGCAAAGATACCACAAAGTGGATGAACAGAACCCTGCGGCGCATCGGAGAAGAGCCAGTTGTGTTTGATTCCGTGCAGGCCCGCCTGTCCTGTCAGGACCTTACTACGGCTATGCAGAACATGGGCTACATGCACGCTGCCGTAGATCTGAAAACCAAGAGACATGGTAAGAAACTTACGGCCATATACCTCTTGCGGCCGGGCGAGCCTTACTACATTCACCATGTGGCCTATGATGTCCAGGATGACAGCATTGCCGCCTTGCTGAGACTTGATAAACCGGAGAATCAGCAGCTGCGGGCCGGCTCACAATTTACCGTTGCACGCCTGAACGAAGAGCGCCAGCGCATTACCACTCTCTTGGTTAACAGCGGCTACTACCGCTTCCATAAGGACTATATCCAGTTCAGTGCCGACTCTGCTCGTAACAGTCAGGACGTGAACATCACCCTGCACTTGCTGAAATACAGGGCCAACAGCAGTTCTCCCGAAACACTCCATCCGCGATACAACATCAGCGAGGTACGATTTATGAGTGGCGACGAGGACGAGCAACTGCACCTCCGGCAGAAAGTACTCGAGTATAATACCGCCATAGAACCAGGCAAATACTACAGTGCTGCCGACTTGCAGAAAACTTACCACAACTTTGGCAAGCTGCAGGCCATACGCTACACCAACATCACTTTCCGCGAACATCCCGATACAACGCTGTTAGACTGTGATATTCAGCTGTCTACCAACAAACCTTCAACCATTTCTTTTCAGCCTGAAGGTACCAATACGGCAGGCGACCTGGGCGCTGCAGCCACGCTGACCTATACCAACAAGAACCTGTTCCACGGCTCCGAGATGCTGAGCATCGCCCTGCGTGGCGCCTTTGAGGCCATTACGGGACTGGAGGGATATAAGGACCAGAATTATCAGGAATACAGTGTTGAGACCAAGCTGACGTTTCCTCGCTTTGTTGCTCCGTTCCTATCGCGCTCATTCCGGCGTCGGAGTCAGGCAACAACCGAGTTGGCCGTGAGCTGGAATCTGCAAAACCGGCCCGAATTCCATCGGCGAGTATTCTCCACGGCATGGCGCTACAGATGGGCCGAACCTCATCACCACATCTCTTACCGCCTCGACTTTCTCGACCTGAACTATGTCTACATGCCCTGGATAAGCGAGACTTTTAAGCACGATTACCTGGAAAGCGCCAGCAGCCGGAACGCCATTTTGCGCTACAACTACGAAGACCTGTTTATCATGAAGATAGGTTTCGGACTTACTTACAGCGACGGCGAAAACTCCGTACGCGCCAATGTAGAGACTGCCGGCAACCTCTTGGATGCAGTTTCGCGCGCCTCCGGTTTCAAGATAAATGACAACGGGCAGCGTACGTTGTTCAATATAGCCTATGCGCAATATGCAAAATTCGATTTCGACTATACGCACCTGTTCCAGTTCGACAGCCACAATGCACTGGCACTACATGGCGGTTTCGGCATAGCTTACCCCTACGGCAACAGCAAGGTGCTGCCGTTTGAGAAGCGCTATTTCTCGGGCGGAGCCAACTCCGTGCGCGGGTGGAGCGTAAGAGGACTGGGGCCGGGCAAGTTCAGGGGCAGCGATGGCCGGATAGACTTCATTAACCAGACCGGCGACATGAAGCTGGACTTGAATGCGGAGTACCGAACCTTCCTGTTCTGGAAGTTCAACGGAGCGGCTTTCATCGATGCCGGAAACATCTGGACACTGCGTAACTACGCAGAACAACCGGGCGGTCAGTTCAAGCTAAAGGATTTCTACAAGCAGATAGCCGTTGCTTACGGATTGGGATTGAGGCTGAATTTCGATTACTTCATCCTGCGTTTGGATATGGGCATGAAAGCCATCAATCCGGCTTATCGCACCCAGCAGGAGCATTATGCCATCTTCCATCCCAAGTTCAGTCGCGACTTCTCATTCCATTTTGCAGTAGGATTGCCGTTCTGAAATTGTTCAGGAGGAACTTTCGACACTTGTCGCACAATCGTGTGACACCTGTCGAATAATCGTGCGACAAGTGTCGAAAGTTCCCGAAGCAACTAATCAAAGAAAATGAAGAAAGGCAGAAGTTGTTGCAAACTAACTGATAATGAGGAAGAAACGGTATGATTTGCGTAAAGCTGCACCATTTATAAAGGGCAGTAATATGCAGATTTAGGCAGAAGTTCAGTTACCAAACCGTTACCCGATTTGGGGATAGGTAACGATGGAGTAATATTCGGTAACTGAATTATTTTCGCTCGTGTGGCTGTTGCTACGGTCGGCAGTTTTCTGCATAACTGAGGAACGCTTTAATTCGGGTAACTTTGCCCACAAATATTAAAGCGTATGAAACACGAGAAAATGAAGGTGTTGCTCTACCTCAAAAAGAGCGGTCTTGACAAGTCGGGGAAAGCTCCGATTATGGGACGTATTACCATTGGGCGTTCCATCGCCCAGTTCAGTTGCAAGCTCTCCTGCAATCCCGACCTGTGGAATCCCCGTGAGAGCCGAATGGACGGAAAGAGCCGTGAGGCGGTGGAAGTGAACGGCAGGTTGGAAAACCTGTTGCTGTCCGTTCAGTCGGCTTATCAGTCCTTACTCTCCAAAGGTTGCCTGTTTGACGCAACCGACGTGAAGGAGCAGTTTCAAGGCAGCGTGCAGACACGGTGTATGCTCATTGAGAGGCTGGATATGCTCATCAAGGAAAAGGAAAACCATGTAGGTATAGACATCAAGGAAGGAGCCATACACGGCTACCACTCCGCCCGGATACATTTACAGAAGTTTATTCAACGGAAGTACAAGGTCTCGGACTTGGCATTCTCTCAACTCACCGAGAATTTTATCCAAGAGTTCCGGCAGTATTTCTTAGGTGAGTGCGGTTTTCAGGAAAGCACGTTCTATAATGTAGCCGCGCATTTGAAGACTGTATGCAGACTGGCTTACCGTGAAGGATTAGCTGATGTGCTACTTTTTGACAAGGTTAAGATATCAAAGGGGGATAAGAAACTGCCAAAGGCACTTGACAAGGCAGCATTGGACAAACTAAAAGCACTCCGCTTTGATGATTTGGAGGAGGATTTGGAAACGGCAAGGGACATCTTTCTCTTTGCATGCTATGTTGGTGCGGCCTATTGCGATTTGATGGAACTGAACAAATCCCATCTTGTCCGTGATGATGAAGGCAGTCTGTGGCTGAAGTTCAACCGCCAGAAGACAGGCGTGCTTTGCCGTATCAAGCTGCTGCCCGAAGCCGTTAGGCTAATAGCGAAGTACCGTAGCGATGAAAGGGAAACACTGCTTCCCTACATCAAGTACAAAACCTATCAGACCTGTTTGAAAGCCCTTCGGCTTCGTGCAGGCATATCGTTTCCTTTTACCACGCATACTGCAAGGCACACCTTTGCAACGCTCATCACGCTCGAACAGGGCGTACCCATCGAAACGGTGAGCAAGATGCTGGGACATTCCAATGTAAGCATGACGGAACGCTATGCCAAAGTAACCCCTCAGAAACTCTTTGAGGAATTCGACCGTTTCCTCTCTTTCACCGAAGATTTACGTTTGACCATATAAATGACAACCATTATGAGAAGTACATTCAAGATACTATTCTATATCAACAGACAGAAGACAAAGGCAGACGGAAGGACAGCCATTCTCTGCCGTATTACCATAGACGGAAAAAGTGCAGTCATTACCACAGGCGAAGAATGTAAGCCCTCCGAGTGGAACGTCAAGCAGAGCTTGACGACTGACAGAAAGACCAATCAAAGACTCCATGAGTTCAGGGAACTTGTGGAAAAGACCTATCGGGATGTTCTTGTTAGGGACGGGGTGGTAAGTGTCGAATTCATCAAGAACCACCTGCAAGGCATTGCCACCCATCCTACAACTCTCCTTGCCATGAGCAGGGCGGAACTGCAAGCAGTCAAGGAAAGTATTGGCAGGTCAAGAGCGGAGGGAACTTTTCTGAATCTGTCCCATTCTGACAGAAATCTCCGTGAGTTTGTCAAAGATAAAGGATTGCAGGACATACCCATTTCCACCATTACGGAGGATTTGTTTGAGGAATACCGTTTCTTTCTCAAAAAGCGTGGATTGAAGGGAACGACCATCAACAACTATCTCTGCTGGCTGAGCCGACTGATGTTCCGTGCGGTTAGTCAAAGGATTATCCGCTGCAATCCCTTTGAGAACGCCAAGTATGAGAAAGAGGAAAAGAAGATACGCTTCCTGCAAAAGAGTGAAGTCGCTAAACTTGCGACAATGAAAATGAATGACAGGGAAGCGGAACAGGCAAGACTGATGTTCGTCTTCTCCTGCTTTACGGGACTGGCAATCGCCGATATGGAACACTTGCTATATAAGCATATCCAAACAGCAGCGGACGGGAGGAAGTATATCCGCAAGGAACGCCAAAAGACAAAGGTGGAATTCATTGTACCGCTGCATCCGATAGCAGAAACCGTCATCCGCTATTGTTGGGAAGAACAAGAAGGGAACGAAGAACAGCAGACGGTGAAAGAAAAGGGCGACAGCCTTGTTTTCCACAGCGATTGCAGTCGCAGTGTAATGGGCAAGAACCTGTGCATTGTGGGCAAGGCTTGCGGCATCCGTGAAAGTCTTTCCTATCACATGGCACGACACACGTTCGCCACGATGAGCCTTAGTGCAGGAATACCTATTGAGAGTATAGCCAAGATGATGGGACACGCCTCCATATCAAGCACACAGATTTACGCGCAGGTG
>NZ_FOHY01000033.1:0-9491 GCF_900111525.1 Prevotella sp. kh1p2 | reverse complement strand
GGCCGTGGAGCTCTATAACACCGTGCGTCCGCACCAGAGCCTGGGCATGCGCACGCCCCTGGAAGAGATGCAGCGGCTCCTTTCCCTGGCCGCATGATAGCCACAGAGGCTCCCGGGGGCTGCGAGCCCCCGGCCGCAAGGCCGCCCCCCGGTGTTTTTCATCAATTCAACGTTCCACTTAAAATAAGGAGGTCAAAGAGTCCGCAGAAAACAGAAAATGATTAACTTTGCATCCGGAAGACAGCTGTCAACCCAAAGTGCACTTAACAGAAAAACCTGACAACCAGATTTCCACATAAGAAATTTCTTGTCAACCTAAAGAACATTTAACTACAAAAACTGTCAACTAAATCCAGGACAGGACGTTCTCTCTTACTTCTGTCGGTATGCTCCGTGAACTTTCGACACCTGTCAAACGATTATGCGACAAGTGTCGAATTCATGTGCGACACTTGTCGAAAGTTCCCGAAAGATGCTTTCAAGCACCTCGTTACAATATTGTAGGATTGCCGGCAGGCATGTGTCTGATACCCCTTGCTCATCTGAAACTCAGACAGACGTGGCTGCTGCAGTCCCCTGTTTGGTTTATCTTACGTTAAAGCAAAATAAAATTCGCCATTCTTTCTTGCCTAATGAAGATTATTTGTTATCTTTGCGACTAAATATATAAGAACAAGAAAAGATACACCAAGTATCAAATTATGGCAAAGATTAAAACTATCGGAATACTTACTTCCGGCGGTGACGCTCCCGGCATGAATGCCGCCATACGCGCCGTGACTCGTGCCGGCATTTGCAACGGCTTCAATATCAAAGGCATCTACAGAGGTTATGACGGCCTCATCAACGGCGAAATAATAGATTTTACTACCGAGAATGTAAGTGGCATCATCCTGCAGGGCGGCACCATCCTGAAGACCGCCCGCTCCAAAGATTTCATGACGGAGGAAGGTAAGCGCAAAGCTTACGACAACATGGTAAAAGAGGGGATAGACGCTTTGGTGGTGATAGGCGGAAACGGTTCGCTGACAGGAGCCATGGAATTTGCCCGGGAATACGAAGTTTGTTGTATCGGACTGCCCGGAACGATTGATAACGATCTCTACGGAACCGATTCCACCATAGGCTACGACACCACGCTGAACACCATCGTAGAGTGTGTGGACAGGATAAGAGACACGGCCCAAAGCCACGAACGCATATTCTTTGTTGAAGTAATGGGACGAGACGCCGGTTTCTTGGCTCAGAATTCGGCCATAGCCTGCGGCGCCGAGGCTGCTATCATACCCGAAGACAGTACGGACGTAGACCAGTTGGCGCACTTCATGGAGCGAGGTATCCGCAAGTCCAAGCGTTCCTGTATCGTGATAGTGTCAGAGAGTCCCAAGTGTGGAGCACTCTATTACGCCGAACGAGTACGCAAGGAGTTCCCGGAATACGACGTGCGCGTTTCAATCTTAGGACACCTGCAGCGAGGCGGTCGGCCGTCGGCACACGACCGTATCTTGGCATCGCGTACCGGGGTAGGGGCTATCGAGGCCATCATCCAGGGACAGCGCAACATCATGGTGGGTGTAAGAAACAACGAAGTTGTGTATGTCCCACTGAGTGAAGCCATCCGTTCGGACAAGCCGTTCGACAAGAAACTCATCAAGGTTCTGGACGAGTTGAGCATATAAAACAAGGTAATAAAGTAAAAGAAAAGTTTCATTCTCGCAGAAAAAATGCCGTTTCATTTGTTATTTTCAAATTTAATTTGTATTTTTGTCTGCCAAGAAAGACAGCATATCAGTTAACAATAAAAACATAAGCTTATGTCACAAATAAACGGACGTATCTCTCAGATAATCGGTCCTGTTATCGATGTGTATTTCGATATACAAGGTCAGGACCCTGAAAAAGTGCTTCCAAAGATTTACGAAGCCCTGAAAGTTGAACGTCCTGACGGCCGCGAACTTATTATAGAAGTGCAGCAACATATCGGTGAAGACACCGTTAGGTGTGTAGCTATGGATAATACGGACGGTTTGCAGCGCGATTTGGAGGTCATTCCTACCGGGAGTCCAATCACTATGCCGGCCGGTGAACAAATCAAAGGGCGAATGATGAATGTCATTGGCCGCCCCATCGACGGCATGGAACCGCTGAACATGGAGGGCGCATATCCTATTCACAGGGAGGCGCCTAAGTTCGACGAGCTGTCAACCCGTAAGGAGATGCTCGCTACGGGCATCAAAGTCATCGACCTGCTGGAGCCCTACATGAAAGGTGGCAAGATTGGATTGTTCGGTGGTGCCGGTGTAGGCAAAACCGTACTCATCATGGAATTGATTAACAATATTGCCAAGGGCCACGACGGTTACTCTGTTTTTGCCGGAGTGGGGGAGCGCACCCGCGAGGGCAACGACCTGATTCGCGACATGCTCGAATCAGGTGTTATCCGCTACGGAGAGAAGTTCCGCAAGGCAATGGAGGAAGGTAAATGGGATTTGTCGCTCGTTGACCCAGAGGAACTGAAGAACTCTCAGGCTACCTTAGTCTACGGTCAGATGAATGAACCGCCGGGGGCACGCGCATCGGTGGCATTATCCGGGCTGACAGTAGCCGAGGAATTCCGTGATCATGGCGGCAAGAACGGCGAGCCGACAGATATCATGTTCTTCATTGACAATATTTTCCGCTTCACTCAGGCAGGTTCAGAGGTTTCGGCATTGCTTGGTCGTATGCCGTCGGCTGTAGGTTATCAGCCTACTCTGGCTTCTGAAATGGGTGCCATGCAGGAGCGCATTACATCGACAACGAAGGGCTCCATTACGTCCGTGCAGGCTGTTTACGTGCCTGCAGACGACTTGACCGACCCTGCTCCTGCAACAACTTTCACCCACCTGGATGCCACGACAGAGTTGTCCAGAAAGATTACCGAGCTTGGTATTTACCCTGCGGTAGATCCGCTGGGCAGTACATCGCGAATACTTGACCCGTTAATCGTGGGCAAGGAACACTACGACTGTGCCCAGCGAGTGAAGCAGTTGCTGCAGCGATATGCCGAACTGCAGGATATCATTGCCATTCTGGGTATGGACGAACTTTCGGATGAAGACAAGATAACCGTGGCACGCGCCCGCCGTGTACAGCGTTTCCTCTCGCAGCCCTTTGCCGTTGCAGAGCAGTTTACGGGTGTACCCGGAGTAATGGTAAGCATTGAAGATACCATCAAAGGCTTCAACATGATTATGGACGGAGAGGTGGATGACCTGCCGGAGCAGGCTTTCCTGAATGTTGGCACCATTGACGATGCCATTGCGAAAGGAAAGAAACTGCTTGAGCAAGCTAAAGGTTAGGGCGCACTTCACCATAATATAATATGAAAGCTACAATTATATGTTGAAGTTAAGAGTCGTAAGTCCGGAGAAGATTATTTTCGACGGCGAGGTACAGAGCGTATCGGTTCCCGGAACTCTCGGAGCTTTCGAGATTCTGACCGACCATGCTCCCATCATCTCCAGTTTGGAAAAAGGAGTGGTGGAATATGCCACCAACAGCGGTAAAAAGCAACTCCAAATTACCGGTGGGTTTGTGGAAGTGAAACAGAATGAGGTCAGTCTTTGCGTAGAAGTCTGACAGTAAGTAAGAGAATATAAAGACGTAAATGGCAGTAATAGCAAATGACATCATCTTGACCGTGTCCCGGCGATATAAAAAAATATCACTGTGGGTAATCTGCGCCATTTCGCTGATACTTCTTTTCGCCATGAACCTGATGCAGAATGTTTCGGGGTTAAACGCCCTGCTGGTGAGTGCAGTCTATTCTCTCGTTCTGTCTTTCGGCTATGGGGAAGCATGGTATCGTGCTGCAAAATCATCACCTACTGCCCTCACACGGTTTTATCTCGTTGCAATGGTCATTCGCCTTTTACTCGGCGCTGTAGTTGTGCTTGTAAATTGTTTGCTGATGAAGGATAACCGCGATGCCATTATTCGCTTTGTAATCATCTTCAGTATCTTCTACGCAGCAACCATCATGCTGGATGCCATATACTTTGCCCGGGTGGAAAAGAAAAATATTATCAATAAAAAGAAATGAAACATATCACGCAAATTCTCTGTCTGCTGCTTGTACTCTTTACAGCTTCGCCGGCGCATGCTGCCGAAGAAAAGAAGGAGGGTATAGACCTGCAGGGAATTCTGATGGGACATATAAAGGATGCTTACGAGTGGCATATCACGGATATAGGTTCGCATAAAGTCATTTTGCATCTGCCAGTGATTGTAAAGAGTTCTACGGGATGGCATGCTTTCTGCAGTTCGCAATTCAGCGAAGAAGCTGATGAAAAGGGAAACCGCCCGGGTCCCTACGGACTCTATATCTCGGGCAGTGAAAAACATGAGCATAAAGTCTGCGAAATGGTAAACGGCAAGGAAGTCCGGCCGTTCGACATTTCCATTACCAAGACCGTTGTCGTGCTTTTCATAGACGCCATTATTCTTTTGCTGTGTATCTTGATACCGGCAAGATGGTGCAGGAAACACAAGGTGGATGACCCTGCACCAAAGGGATTTACGGGGTTGATGCACATGTTTGTGATGAATGTATATGATGACATCATCAAACCAACACTGGGCGAAGAGTCGGATAAGTATGCTCCTTATCTACTTACCTGTTTCTTCTTTATCTTTGTAGCAAACATCATGGGTATCGTGCCGTTTCCACCTGGCGGCGGTAACCTGACCGGTAACATCACCTGCACTTGCTTCTTGGCACTGTGCACTTACGTGATAACGAATGTTACCGGTACTAAGGCGTATTGGAAAGATATCTTCTGGGGCGATGTTCCCACTTGGTTGAAAGTGCCGGTACCCTTGATGCCTGTCATAGAGTTCTTCAGTACACTGACCAAGCCTTTTGCGTTGATGGTTCGACTCTTTGCCAACATGATGGCCGGGCATGCCATCGCATTGAGTTTTGCATGTATTATCTTCGTGATGTTCGCTATCAATGCAGCTTTCGGCACGGCTATGACCGTTGTCAGTGTGGCTATGAGTATATTCATGATGCTGCTCGAAGTGCTGGTGAGCTATATCCAGGCTATGGTTTTTACCATGCTGAGCGCCGTGTTTATCTCGTTGGCCCACGTAAGGGAAGCTGAAGAACATTCACACTAAATATATAATAAAAGGAAAACAGAAATATAATATACAAAGAACAATTAAAATTTTAAGACTATGTTATCATTATTATTAGCTGCTGACGCAGTTGCAAAATTAGGTGCCGCCATCGGCGGTGGTATTGCTGCTATTGGTGCAGGTATTGGTATTGGACGTATTGGCGGTAACGCAATGGACGCCATGGCACGCCAACCGGAAAAAATCAGCGACCTCCGTTCGGCCATGATTGTTGCAGCTGCTCTTGTAGAAGGTGTGGCTTTCTTTGCTGCCATCATCGCACTGTTAGCCCTGTTCGTTTAAAAAATCATGAGAATAAAGGCATATAACATTCATGCCGGTTTCTCGATCGTAAATTTAAAACAAGAAACATGTCATTAATAACTCCCGATTTTGGATTGTTCTTCTGGATGGCGGTCGTCTTCTTCATCGTCCTTGCTATCTTGTGGAAATGGGGGTTCCCGGTTATTGTCAAAATGACAAATGACCGCAAAGCCTACATTGACGACAGTCTCCGCAAGGCTCATGAAGCAAACGAACGATTGGCTAATATCCAGAAAGAAGGTGAATCCATATTGCAAGAGGCGCGTGAACGTCAGGCTCAGATATTGAAAGAGGCTACGGAAACACGTGATGCTATCGTGGAGAAGGCTCAGGATAAAGCGAAAGACGAGAGTGCACGACTACTTGATGACGCAAAAGCGGAAATAGAATCTGAAAAGCAGAATGCTATCCGCGACATCCGTTCTCAGGTAGCAGAGCTCAGTATTCAAATAGCAGAGAAAATTCTTCGCGAAAAGCTGTCAAAAGACAGTGCTCAAATGGATATGATTGACAAACTCCTGGATGAGGTTTCTGTTGATAAAATGACTAATTAAGCCTATGGATATTGGTGTAATTTCAGTTCGTTATGCCCGTGCTCTTCTGAAAATAGCAATGGAGCTTAACCTCGATGAACAAGTTTACCAAGAAATGCAGGTGCTTGGTGCCTGCTATCTTAAGGTACCCGAACTGAGGTTCACGATTGACAACCCGATGCTGTTGGATAACAAGAAGCAACAGCTGCTTGAAACCGCATGTGGGCAACAGCCGTCTGAACTGACGAAGAAATTTATATCTCTTGTTCTCAAAGAGGGTAGGGAGAACTTTCTTCAGTTCATGGCTGCTGCATACATCACACTCTATAGGAAACAGAACAACATCACTCGAGGAAAATTAATCACTGCCGTTGCCGTTTCATCTGACGTAGAAGAGAAAATGCGCAAAATGGTAGAGGCTAAAACTCAGGGAACTGTGGAGTTCAATACTGAGACGGCTCCTGATATTATTGGAGGCTTTATACTCGAATATGATACTTATCGCATGGATGCAAGTGTTAAAAGTCAGCTACATTCCATACTCACAGAATTAAGGAAATAATAAAGGAAATAACAGGAGGCAAGGATTACCAATCCTTTTTCCTGCTTAATTTCAATACTAAAATTAAGAAATATGTCAGACAAAATAAAACCCAGCGAGGTTTCAGAAGTTCTGCTCCAGCAACTTAGAGGCATCACCTCTGACGAGAAATTTGACGAGGTCGGAACCGTGTTGACCGTCAGCGACGGTGTTGCACGAATCTATGGACTTCGCAATGCAGAGGCAAACGAACTCTTGGAGTTTGAAAACGGGACAATGGCAATTGTCATGAACTTAGAAGAAGACAACGTTGGTTGCATTCTTTTGGGTCCAACTGCCGGTATAAAGGAGGGACAGAAGGTAAAACGCACCCACCATATCGCCTCTATCAGGGTAAATGATAACTTTCTGGGCAGAGTTGTCAATCCTCTTGGCAACCCTATTGACGGAAAGGGAGACATAGATTTGGAGAACTCGTTCGAGATGCCTCTTGACCGTAAAGCTCCCGGAGTTATTTATCGTCAGCCCGTAAAGGAGCCGCTGCAAACCGGACTAAAGGCCGTAGACTCAATGATTCCCATTGGGCGAGGTCAGCGAGAGCTGATTATCGGCGACAGGCAGACGGGCAAGACAGCAATAGCAGTCGATACGATTATCAACCAGAAGAGTTTCTATGAGCAGGGAAAACCGGTTTATTGTATCTATGTAGCAATAGGGCAGAAGGCTTCTACTGTTGCAACATTAGTGCAGACACTGAAGGAGCACGGGGCTTTGCCGTACACTATCGTAGTAAGCGCAACAGCTGCTGACCCAGCCGCCATGCAATATTATGCACCTTTTGCCGGCGCCGCCATCGGCGAATATTTTCGCGATAGAGGATACTCTGCGCTCGTGGTCTACGACGATTTATCCAAACAAGCTGTGGCTTACCGCGAAGTTTCCCTGATTTTGCGTCGTCCGTCCGGACGTGAAGCCTACCCGGGCGATGTGTTCTTCCTTCATTCCCGTTTGCTTGAGCGTGCTGCCAGAATTAACGATCAGCAGGAAGTAGCAGAACTCATGAACGACCTACCGAAATGTATGAAGGGTCATGTAAAAGGTGGAGGCTCGCTGACTGCGCTTCCAATTATTGAGACACAGGCTGGCGACGTTTCTGCTTACATCCCCACGAACGTGATTTCCATCACTGACGGTCAGATATACCTTGAAACAGACCTGTTCAACCAAGGCTTCAGACCTGCTATCAATGTTGGTATTTCTGTTTCGCGCGTAGGAGGATCAGCACAAATCAAGAGCATGAAGAAGGTTGCCGGTACTCTGAAAATTGATATGGCACAATATCGAGAGTTGGAGGCTTTCTCCAAATTCTCCAGCGATATGGACCCCGTAACCGCCATGACCATTGACCGCGGACGCAAGAACAATCAGTTGCTCATCCAGCCGCAATACAATCCCATGCCTGTTGGTGAGCAGATAGCCATTCTGTACTGCGGTGTACACGGTTTGATGCACGATGTTCCGGTAACACAGGTCAGAGTCTGCCAAGACCAATTCCTTGAGCAAATGCGCAATCAGCATGCCGATGTAATTGAAACGCTTACATCCGGCCAGCTTACCGATGAAGTCATTAAAACCATTGAGGAAGTCATGTCAGGTATCGTAGCACAATTTAAAGCATAACAAGCTATGGCATCACTGAAAGAAATCAAGAAGCGCATTGCCAGCGTCAATAGTACTCGCAAAATAACGAGTGCCATGAAGATGGTTGCGTCCTCTAAACTCCACCATGCTCAGGTTGCCATTCAGAACATGCTGCCATACGAGAACCTGTTAGAACACATTCTCAAGGCTTTCTTAGTCTCCACGCCTGAAGCTCATGTTTCATTTGAGACTCCAACCCGTAAGGTTCATAAAGTTGCTTTGGTCGTGTACTCAAGCAACAGTTCCTTGTGCGGCGGCTTCAATGCCAATGTACTCAAGCTGATGTCTCAAATCATCAATGAGTATAAATCAAGCGGCGTTACCCAATTTGTAATTTATCCGATAGGGCGTAAAGTTGCCGAAAGGGTACAAAAAAAGGGTATGTCTTCGGGAGGAGATTTTCTGGAATTGGCCGAGAAACCCAATGCACGCGAGTGTGCCAATATAGCACAGGAGCTCACGGACAGATATAATCGTGGCGAAATAGACAAAGTAGAACTTGTTTATCATCATTTCAAAAGTGCTGGTTCTCAAATTCTTACGCGGCGCCAATTTCTTCCAATTGACTTGTCTACCGAAAGCATCGGAGATATGAACGACAGGGACTTGTCAAGTAATGTAGTAACAGCCAAAGCACAAGAATATTTGCGCAAAAAAGCTGCAAACAAGCAACGGGCTAAAGAAAATATTGTTCCTCTGAACGATGATTTTATTGTCGAGCCAGATTTACCTACAGTACTGAAGTCTTTGATACCAAAATTGCTTAATCTGATGATTTACACCGCATTGTTAGATAGCAATGCTTCAGAACACGCTGCACGAATGGTTGCCATGCAAACAGCAACTGACAATGCAGATGACATAATCAGAGAACTCAATCTCCAATACAACAAAAGTCGGCAGGCTGCTATTACAAGCGAATTGCTTGATATTGTTGGTGGCACTGTCAATAACTGATTTAACTGCTCATTCTGATAATCATAAAAGGAAGAGGGTACAAAAGTGCTCTCTTCCTTTTTAATTCTATTAATTTATCATAATATTATTTATATTGAAAAACGGCATCTTTAAGAATTTAGATCAATGACCTGTACTGAATAAGTTGACAGTTTACATCAAACAAAAAAAGTAAAAAGTCATGAAACAGTACAATGAAATCGAAAAATTAGAGTTATCACGCTCGACGAACTTCGCGCCCAGCTGCTCGAGGAGCGCAAGGCGCATGAAGC
>NZ_FOHY01000034.1:0-8672 GCF_900111525.1 Prevotella sp. kh1p2 | reverse complement strand
ATGCCAAGATAATCGCAGAGGAAGGAGACCCGGCCGCGGAACGGCTCCGGCTCCCCGCTCTGAGACAGGGCAGTGATTACCCGGCATCGGATTTTTTTCGGATACGGATGTTGAACTTCTTCTCGGCCAGGTCTATCATCGTGGAATTGGCCAGGCAGCGGAGTTTCTCCTGGGCCAGTTCCTTCTTCAGGCGCTTCAGTTCTGCTTCATGCGCCTTGCGCTCCTCGAGCAGCTGGGCGCGAAGCTCATCGAGCGTGGTTGGCAGTTCTTCGTGTTTCATAAGAAAGGGAATTGATGAGGTGTCGGGGTGGCCGTACGCGCGGAGGTATCCGAAGAATGTCGACACGGGAATGCCGACACTCGCGGAAAAGGCGCGTATCGACAGCCCACTCGTGAGGTACCGACGTAATAACTCCAGTTTTTCGATTTCATTGTACTGTTTCATGACTTTTTACTTTTTTTGCTTGATGTAAACTGTCAACTTATTCAGTACAGGTCAAGCAATGGAACGGCGTCCCCACAGGCGCGCTATCATATTAAAATATGTAAATTCCTTTGGCGTTTACGCATTTTAGCCGTATCTTTGCAGATACGAAAATGCGGCAATAGCTCAGTTGGTAGAGCGCGACCTTGCCAAGGTCGAGGTCGCGGGTCCGAGTCCCGTTTGCCGCTCAAAGCATTCATAATTCCATTGCCGCAATGGTGGAATTGGTAGACACGAGGGACTTAAAATCCCTTGGCCAGTAATGGCTGTGCGGGTTCGAGTCCCGCTCGCGGCACTTTCCAAAACATCTTTAGTTATGCGTAAGAACCTAATTCTAACTTTATCAGCTTGTTCTTTGTTCGCACTCTCATCCTGCTCAAAGATGGGAGCGCTGTCGGCTGACAACTTCACCGTAACCCCCAATCCGCTTGAAACACAGGGAGGACAGGTGCCGGCCACCATCAACGGCACCTTTCCTGAGAAATACATGAAGCGCAATGCCGTAGTAACCATCGTGCCGGAGCTGCGCTCTGCCAACGGCACAGTGAAGCAGGGAACCGGTGCCACCTTTCAAGGAGAGAAGGTGATGGGCAACGACCAGTCAATCTCCTACCGCATGGGCGGCCACTACACGATGAAAACCAGCTTCGACTACAGCGACGACATGCAGCGGAGCGACATGTATCTCACCTTCAACGCACGCCGGGGCAGCAAGAAAGTAAGCATTCCGGCAGTGAAGGTGGCCAGCGGCATCATCACTACCTCGGAGCTCTACAAGCGCACCATGATGAATGCAGGCGGCTGCATAGCCCCCGATTCGTTCGAAAGAGTGAAGAAGCAGAAGCAGGAAGCCAATATTAAATTCCTGGTGAACCAGGCCAACCTGCGGCAAAGCGAGCTGAAGAACAACTCCGTGAAGGAGTTTGTGCAGATGCTGCGCAAAATCAACAAGGACCGCGAAGGACTGAACCTGCAGAACGTGGAGATACAGGCTTACGCCTCGCCCGAGGGCGGTTTCGCCTTTAACGACAAGCTGGCCAACAAGCGCCAGAACACTTCGGAGGGCTACGTGAAGCAACAGATGAAGAGCGCCGGCGTGCAGTCGGGCATTGATGCACACTATACGGCACAGGACTGGGACGGTTTCCAGAAGCTCGTTCAGGCCAGTAACATACAGGATAAGGACGTTATCCTGCGCGTGCTCTCCATGTACAAGGACCCCGAGGAGCGCGAGCAGCAAATCCGCAACATGAGTGAAGGCTTCCGCGAGCTGGCCGACGGCATCCTGCCCGAGCTGCGTCGCTCGCGTCTCATCATCAACTACGAGACCATAGGCCGCAGTGATGAGGAGATAGAAAACCAGTACAACGCCGATGCTGCACGCCTGAGTCCCGACGAGTTGCTGTACCTGGCAACGCTGAAGGAAACCGACGCCGAGAAGGAAGCTGTGTACAAGAAGACTGCCGAGCTATATGACAAGGACTACCGTGCCTTCAACAACCTGGCCGTCATGGCCTTCAATGCCGGCGACGAGGGAACGGCCAAGCGCTACATAGCCGAAGCCCAGGCCAAGAACAGCAAGGCTCCGGAGGCTTATGCCAACCTTGGACTCATCGCGCTGAAGCACGGCAACATCGCCGAAGCAGAGAACTACATGTCTCAGGCCACCGATGCCAACGCGCTGGACGAGGCGCTCGGCAACCTCAACATTGCCAAGGGCAACTACGCACAGGCCGAGAAAAACTTTGAAAACTCTGCCAGCAACAGCGCCGCTCTGGCCCAGCTGCTCAACAAGAACTATGCCGCAGCCAAGGCAACGCTGGGCAGCATCAAGCATCCCGATGCCCTTACGAGCTACCTGCACGCACTCGTGAGCGCCCGGCAGGGCAACAACTTCGCAGCCAAGTCATATCTCGACGAGGCCATCTCCAAAGACCCGTCGCTGGCAGAATATGCCAAGAACGATTTGGAATTTGCCAACATGAAGTAATGAAGCAAACCTTCTGTTTCCTATTTCTCACCCTGGTAGCGGTGTCATGCGGAACTCGCGGCAATCAGTTCAAGATTGATGGCAAGCTCCTACACCTCAACCAGGGTGAGTTTTACATTTACTCACCCGACGGAAGCGCCGTTGACGGCATCGACACCATTAAGGTCGAGGGCGGCCGTTTCAGCTACGAGATGGCCTGCCAGGACCCAGCCACGCTGCTGCTTGTATTCCCCAACTTTTCCGAGCAGCCCATCTTTGCCGAGCCGGGGGCAGCAGTTGAGATAAAGGCCGATGCCTCCCACCTCAAGCAACTTAAGGTTACGGGCACCGATGACAATGAACTGATGAACCAGTTTAGGGAGGAGATAGAGAATGCCTCGCCGCCTGAAGAGGTCAGCAGGGCAGCTCAGTTCATCCGAGACCACGCCGGTTCGGCCGTTGGTGTCTACCTGCTGCGCAAATACTTCGTTGCAAACGAAAGGCCGGACTATATGAGAGCCCTGCAGTTGGCTAAGCTCCTGCAGGCCGCCCAGCCCAAGAACGGGCAGCTGGTGAGGCTCATCCAGCAGCTCCAGCCACTCTCGGCAGCAGCCGTGGGCAACCGTTTGCCGGCCTTCAGTGCCGTCGATGTGAACGGTGCTGCCGTCTCCCGCTCCGCTCTTGCGGCCGCTCCGGTGGCCGTGGTGAGCTCTTGGGCGTCGTGGAGTTACGACAGCGAGAACATGCAACGCATGCTCCGCCGCATGCAGAAACGCTCCGGCGGCCGGCTGAAACTGCTCAGCATCAGTGCCGATGCCGGCAAGTACGAGTGCCGTTTGGCCATGAAGCGCGACTCCATTACGTGGCCCGTGGTGTGCGACGGGCAGCTGTTGGACGGCAGACTCATGCGCTCGTTCGGCCTCTATGCCGTGCCCGACAATGTTGTTCTGCAGAACGGACGCATCACCCAGCGCGGACTAACGACCGAGAAGCTGGAAGAACACCTCGCCAAACTCTTTTAGGAAGCCGCCTGCCGAGGCCCTTCACTTCTGAAAACACAATCTAATATGCTGGTAAAAACATTCTGTGCAGCCGTCAACGGGCTCGAAGTTACGACCATTACCATAGAAGTCAGCCTCAACCGAGGCGTGATGTACCACCTCACGGGCTTAGGAGACGAGGCCGTGAAGGAAAGCAAGGACCGCATTGCAGCAGCCATGCAGTACAGCGGCTACCGCTTTCCGGTGGCCGACATCACGGTAAACATGGCGCCTGCCGACCTGCGCAAGGAGGGCAGCAGCTTCGACTTGCCGCTGGCCATCGGCATCTTGGCGGCCAACGGGAGCTTCGAATCCGACTGTCTCAGTCAGTATATGATGGTGGGAGAGCTAAGCCTCGACGGCCGCCTGCAGCCCGTCAAAGGGGCCTTGCCCATAGCCATCAGGGCGCGGGCCGAGCACTTCAAGGGGCTCATCGTGCCGCGGCAGAACGTGCGAGAGGCCGCTGTGGTGAACAACTTGGAAGTTTACGGCATGGAAACCATGACCGACGTCATCCGCTTTCTTACCCGTCAGCAAGCCTACGAGCCAACTGTAGTCGACACGCGCAAGGAGTTTTACGAGCATCAATACAACTTCGACCTCGATTTTGCTGACGTTCGCGGCCAGGAGAACGTAAAACGCGCGCTCGAAGTTGCCGCTGCCGGTGGCCACAACCTTATTATGATAGGCCCTCCGGGGTCAGGAAAATCGATGATGGCCAAACGCTTGCCGTCCATTCTTCCGCCCCTCTCGCTGGCCGAAAGCCTCGAAACAACCCAGATACACTCCGTTGCCGGCAAGCTCGGCAAGGGCAGTTCGCTCATCTCACAGCGGCCTTTCCGCTCCCCACATCACACTATTTCGGAGGTGGCGCTTGTTGGCGGCGGCTCTAACCCTATGCCCGGAGAAATCAGCCTGGCACATAACGGCGTGTTGTTTTGCGATGAACTGCCCGAATTCAATAAACACACGCTCGAAGTTCTGCGTCAACCGCTCGAAGACCGCATCATAACAATCAGCCGTGCGAAGTACACCATCGAGTATCCTTGCAGCTTCATGTTCGTTGCGAGCATGAATCCATGCCCCTGCGGTTACTACGGCGACCCCACCCATCACTGCGTCTGCTCGCCCGGGCAAATAGAACGCTACCTCTCGAAGATATCCGGCCCGCTGCTCGACCGCATCGACCTGCAGGTCGAAATCACGCCAGTGCCCTTCCGCGACATATCCAAGGCCGCCCCCGGAGAGCGCAGTGAGCGCATCAGGGAGCGCGTGATAGCGGCGCGCGAAAGGCAGACCGAGCGCTTCAAAAGTCACCGGACCGTGCACTGCAACGCCCAGATGAGCGAGCGGATGATACACCAGTACGCCGAACCCGATGACGAGGGAACCAGTCTCCTGCGCACGGCAATGGAGAAACTGAGCCTGAGCGCCCGCGCCTACACCCGCATTCTGAAGGTTGCACGCACCATAGCCGACCTTGCGGGCAGCATCAACGTAAAGCCCGAACACCTGGCCGAAGCCATCGGCTACCGCAGCTTAGACCGCGGCGACTGGGCCGAACGCGGCCACTGAAACCACCACCAAAGCATGTCCTGCACCCTTCCGTAACCTGAATTTGTAACAATAAACATTCTAACATAAAACCAAACGAAAATGAAGAAACTGATACTGACACTCGCCACCGTGGCACTCACGGCACTCACCCCGGCCCGCGCGCAGAAGTGGGAACACCTGGCAGACACGCCGCAGATGGGCTGGAGCACCTGGAACAAGTTCGCTCACCACATTGACGAGCAAAAGATTGTGGGCGTGATAGACGCCATCGTCGAGAGCGGACTGCGTGATGCGGGCTACATCTACGTAAACATTGACGACTGCTGGCACGGCAAACGCGACGCCGATGGCTTCATTCACGAGCACCCGGAGAAGTTTCCGCACGGCATGAAGTGGCTGGCCGACTACGCCCACAGCAAGGGACTGAAGCTCGGCATCTACACCGACTGCGGCACGCAGACCTGCGCCGGCGAGCCCGGCAGCCTGGGGCACGAGTACCAGGACGCACTGACATACGCCCGCTGGGGCATAGACTATCTGAAAGAAGACTGGTGCAACACGCCCAACCAGAACCCTATAGGCGCCTACCAGCTCATGAGCGACGCCCTGCGAGCTGCCGGGCGGCCCATATTGTTGAGCCTCTGTGAGTGGGGAACGGCCAAGCCCTGGCGCTGGGCACGCGACATCGGCCACTCTTGGCGCACAACGGGAGACATCGGACCTTTCTTCAACAAGGACCAGGGTAAGGCCGACCAAGGGAGACGACTGAGCGTGTTGGAAATCATACAACGTAACGACACGCTGCGCGCCTACGCCGGGCCGGGCCACTGGAACGACCCCGACATGCTCGAAGTGGGTAACGGACTGACCGAAAATGAGGACCGCGCACACTTTACCATGTGGTGCATGATGGCCGCACCGCTCATCCTGGGCCACGACGTTCGCGACATGAGCGAGGCCACCCGGCGCATTATCATGAACCGCGACATGATAGCCATCGACCAAGACTCGCTGGGCGTGCAGGGCCTGCACTACTGTACGGAGCAGGGACTCGACTTCTGGTTCAAGCCTCTCAAGGGCGGCGACTGGGCTTTCACCATCCTCAACCCCACCCAGGAGGCCGTTACCTACGCCCTTAACTGGCAGGACTTCAACCTCACCGACGAGGAAGTGTCGGGCCGCAGCACCGATTTCAACCACACGCGCTACACCGTCTACAACCTCTGGAGCCACAAGCGCGAGGGCCGCACCTCGCTCAAGGCCGGCATCGAGCGCACCCTTACCGTGCCTTCGCACGACGTGGTGTCGTACCGCCTCATTGCTCCGGCCGGCAAAAACAAACATTAAAACCTCACGCATGAACATCAACACCTGCAACATAGCTGCCGGTCTGGCCTTCCTGCTCGCCGCAACAGCCGCGCCCACCCACGCCCAAAGCCGGTGGAACGACTACCGCGCGCAGGGCGGAACGGTAACTTACCAGGGTCAGCAGCTGACTGATGCCGACGCTGCCACCTTCGCCGAGCTGGGCTTCGGCTATGCCAAAGACCGCTACAACGTGTACTACCGCGGCGAAGTTCTGGAGTTCGTTGACCCTTCCTCCTTCCGAGTCAGCGCCCGCTTCACCCGCCATCACACCATCGGCACGCCCACATCGCCCGCCCGCAAGGCGCAGGCAGCGGCTGAAGCCTCCGGCGTCAAACCCGCAGAACCCAAGACCCAACGCCACAACAGCTTCGACCTGCTAGGCAGTTTGGGGGCCGACGAGGCCGGTGCCTACGCCGTGGCTGATGGCCGCGTAACGTATGAAGGCCGGCAGGTGAAGGGTGCCGACGCCGCCACCTTCGAGGTTCTGAAGGCCGGCTACGCCAAAGATGCCCGCCACGCCTACTACTGCGGCCGGCTCATCAGCGGCGCCCTGGGCGGCAACCACTTCGACTACACCGGCGACGATTACGCCACCGACGGCCTGCACACTTACTTCAAAGGCAAGGAAGTGGTGCGCGACTGACGGCGGAAAATCCTTTTTAAAAAGCTGACCTCACAACAGAAAAGAGCGCGTATTTACGTTCCGCCACATCTGCGGACGTAAATACGCGCTCTTTCTGCATCCATGCGGCTACTCTGCCACTGCACGGGAACGGGGAACAACAGACTTAACCACGCCCGTGTTCTCCCAAAACAGTACGCGCGCCGTGTCGTATTTCTGCAACTGGCGGTAATGTTCGGTGGTTATATAATGCTTTGAAAACGAGAACGAACGGTCGCTCTCCCACTTTATAAAATATCCGAACAAGTATTTCCGGGACCTGTCTTCGCCAAGCCGAAACCTACCCTCGTAGGTCTGCAGTCGGTTCCCAACGAGGTCGATGACCAGGGAACTCGCGGTTACTACAAACAGGCAGGCGCACACCAAACTCAGTACGAGCGCCGGATAACGCACATACCACTTGCGCGAGGGGGTTCTGAAGACGACGAAAAGCTGGCAGGCCCAAACCATGCAGAAGCCTACGAATATCAGGAAACGCACCATCCCGACGTATCCCTCGCAGAAGTCTTCGCCGTAAAAGAGCACGTACAGGAAGGCAACACTGAACACCAGCAGCAGGAACACAAGTATATGGGTAACAAAAACCGAGCTTCCCAGGCTCTTGTCTCCGTCTTTATAGAGCAGGCGTTGCCACCACGAGGGCTTCCGGGGGTCCATGCGGCCGTGCCCCTCCTGCCTGCTTTCGGCTAAAACGGCATCCCACTCGGCAGTGCCGGGGCGCAGTTCGTGCGTTCCGTAGTCGTCGGTAACGGTTATTTTTACAGGCTCATGGTCCTTATAAACGATGTTCCACCCGCGGTGCGTAGGCTGTATGGCGGTGGGCGTTGCCCCGTGTTCCAGCCTGTCTACATAGTCTTTGGCCTCCTGCAGGGTGCAGTCAAGGCTCTTGTGCACCAGTCGCACGGCCTCCAACTTTTTGCCTGCGGCCAGTAGTTGCCTTATTTCCTCGTCCATGTTGTACGTTTTGTTTCCGTTTCTCGGTACCGTTGCAAAGGTAGCTATTCTCTTTTTTACCCGCAAGCGCAGACCGCACAAAACTTTGTGTGCCACCGTTACAACCCCTTTTTATCCCATTCTAAACGGACCGTAATTCTTAGGGAACGGGCCGAAATGATGTTGAAACAATTTGAAACAGCTGCTTCTGAACGCGCGTTTTTACGCATCAACGCATCCGACGCCGCAAATACGCGCTTTTTACGCATTTTTACAAGCTGCTGATTGGCAGCTGTTTGCGGTTTTGCTCTAAATTTTCTGTATTCCTGAAGCTATCCCTCAAGGAGCTTGAAGGGCGCCTTTTAGCGTTCTTTTTCATGCTTTCGACCTCGCCGAAGCACACAAACAGCGCTGCCGAAGCTATCCTTCAAGCCGCCCGGAGGCATCTTTCAACATTGCCGAAGGATGCTTTCAAGCCTCCCGAAGCATCTTTTCGCTTCCTATTTTTGTATCATCCGGGAAGATAAAATTCATAAACTATTTGACAAAGTAGGCGTTGTTGACTTTTTAAATAGCAGTCTATGACTGTCCTGCTGCAGGTATCATCCCCTCCTAACCTCCCCTTTCTAAGGGGAGGAA
>NZ_FOHY01000036.1:0-6312 GCF_900111525.1 Prevotella sp. kh1p2 | reverse complement strand
AAGTGCACTTAACAGAAAAACCTGACAACTATATTTCCACATAAGAAATTTATTGTCAACCTAAAGAACATTTAACTACAAAAACTGTCAACTAAATCCAGGACAGAGCACCAGCTGGAACTTTTGACAAGTGTCGCACTCATGTGCGACAAGTGTCAAACGATCGTGCGACACTTGTCGAAAGTTCCTGAAGCATAGCTCCGGCACCTTTTCCCCGGTCTTTTGAGCAGGCGGAGTGCGTGTATCAGTAGCTTTTTCGACAAAGGATGAGGGAATGTAAAATAAAAACAAGACGGATAAGGGCAAAAAAAAATTGATTGTCTCACGACAACCAATCTTTTCTTAACCTTAATAATCTAATACCATGAAAAACACGATGCAAAGATAAGTATTATTTCCAACTCTGCAAGTGTTTGCTACCAATTAATGCGGTTATTAAACATTAATTAAACGTTTCACCATTCCAATTAAGTTTCCTTTGCATTAAAATGGCCTTTACAGCCTTTTTATCATCTGCGGACAGCATGGGCAGCGAGACTTTCAGCGTAAGGGAGTTGTCTGTAGGAGAAAGACTTGCGCACACTAAAAAAGGTTCTATCATTTCAGACAGTTCCTCGAACCTGGCTTCTGTCATGGTGTCGGGCTTTACGATGAGCCGGTCACGCAACGATTGCGGTGCTTCCGCTCCGCTGATGAAGCCTTTCTGTTCGATCCGTTGCCAGTTTTTGGACCAGAAAGAGAGTTCGCTGTCGCAGGCAGGGCCGTGAGATGAACGTACCATGCACATGATGCTGTCACCGTTTTGCAGTGGAAGCATGCGCATCTGTACCGTTGCCGCCGCGTTCAGTGTTACGCTTAGGTAGCTGGCTGTCAGTGTGTCCATCACGCTCTCCTCGCCCAGCAAATTTTTTACTTCAGCCTTAACCTTCATGTTTACGAAGTCAACAAGCTCTATGCGCATGCTCTTATTTAAATAAGGTATAAGCGAATCGGGCATGCTAATCCACATGTCTTTGACCCGTTGTGCCTGCAGCGGAGCCGTAAGCAGGAGCAACAGGATGGTTAAGAAGGTAGTTTTCGTTTTCGCTCTCTTCATTTTCAGCATGATGTATTATCTGAGCCGATGAAAAGCTCCGTATCTAAGTTCGGTCATCCACTGTCCCTCTCTGCGGGCCGTAGAGAGCGTAAAGAGAAATCCGATGCCTGTAGGAGAAACGCCGCCTTTGTAGAACTTGTTCCCGTTTTCTTCGTAGTCGTAGGTCACACCGAAGTTCTGCATCAGCTGATTGGCCAGCGAATCGCGATTGGCAACAGCCTCATGGCGCGTGGGTTTGGTAATGAAAAAGCGGGCCTGGTTAAGATACGAGCCGCTTGTACCTTTCTCGAAGCCAAAGATTATCTTGCTGAAAGTGTAGCCGGAGATATCCTTGTCAAGATACACCACGGCGTTGTCTTCCACCAGCGACGGCTCTCCATACTTGGCCCGAATGGCCTCCATGGCTTCGCTATAATAGGTTCCGAAGTTCACATTCACAAAATCAGTATCCTCGCCTGCAGCCTGTATCGTCAATGCAGCAAGCAGAAATAACGAAAGAAGTATTTTTCTCATTTTACTCACTATCTGTTCTATTGCGTGCAAAGGTAGTAAATAATCTTGAAATCGGAGAACTTCTGAACGAAAAAGGGGATGGAAATCAGCTTCCATCCCCTTGTATCAGTCATTTTGAATTACAGTCGGTTTATTCCTCAACCGCGGCTTGAGCGGCCGCGAGCCTGGCAATCGGCACTCTGAAAGGTGAGCAGCTGGCGTAGTTGAGGCCAATCTTGGCACAGAACTTAACCGAGCTCGGCTCGCCTCCATGCTCGCCGCAGATACCTGTCTTTAGGTCAGGACGCACGCTCTTGCCTTTCTCCACGGCCATCTTGATGAGCTGTCCAACTCCGTACTGGTCAAGAACCTGGAACGGATCTACCTGCAGAATCTTCTTCTCAAGATATACCGGCAGGAAGCTGGCAATGTCATCGCGGCTGTAGCCAAAGGTCATCTGGGTCAAGTCATTGGTTCCGAAAGAGAAGTACTCGGCCTCGGTAGCAATGCGATCGGCCGTGAGGGCGGCTCGTGGTATCTCAATCATGGTGCCCACGGGGAACTTGATTTCGATGCCATACTCTTCGAACACATTCTTTGCTGTAGCCATGATGATTTCTTTCTGCTGCTTGAACTCATTGACAACACCTATCAGCGGAACCATGATTTCTGGCTTCGGGTCTTTGCCTTCGAGCTTCAGTTCACACGCTGCAGACAAGATGGCACGGGTCTGCATGGCCGTAATCTCCGGGAAAGTGATGCCCAGTCGGCAGCCTCTGTGGCCCAGCATCGGGTTGTTTTCGGCAAGAGAAGCTACTCTGCGCTGAATGGCCTGCAGGTCAACTCCCATCTCTTTGGCCATTGCTTCCTGTCCTTCCAAGTCGTGAGGAACGAACTCATGGAGCGGCGGGTCGAGCAAGCGGATGTTTACGGGGCAACCGTCCATGGCCTCGAGAATACCCTTGAAGTCGGCTTTCTGATAAGGCAACAGCTTCTCCAGCGCCTTTTCGCGGCCTTCGGAAGTATCAGACAAAATCATCTCTCGCATGGCCAAAATCTTCTTATCGTCAAAGAACATGTGCTCGGTGCGTGTAAGTCCGATGCCTTTGGCACCGAAGTCACGGGCCACCTGGGCATCGTGCGGCGTGTCGGCATTGGTTCGAACCTGCAGTTTAGTGTACTTGTCGCAAAGATCCATCAGTGCTTTGAAATCGCCGCTCAACTCGGCAGCCTTGGTAGGTATCTCGCCCGCGTAAACCTTTCCGGTAGAACCGTTGAGCGAAAGATAATCACCCTCGCGGAAAACCTTGCCGTCTATTTCAACTGTCTTGGTCTTGTAGTCAACATTGATGCCGCCGGCACCAGATACGCAGCACTTACCCATGCCGCGCGCTACAACCGCCGCGTGGGATGTCATGCCGCCCCGGGCTGTCAGAATGCCCTCTGCAGCATTCATACCGGCAAGATCCTCGGGCGAAGTCTCAATGCGAACCATCACTACATGATGCCCATCGGCATGCCAGGCAGCCGCATCGTCGGCGTGGAATACTATCTGTCCGCAAGCTGCACCGGGCGAAGCTGGCAGTCCTTGTGTTATGGACGTGGCCTGTGCAAGCGCCACTTTATCGAATACCGGGTGCAGAAGTTCATCCAGCTTTTGGGGCTCGCAGCGCTCGATAGCGGTTTTCTCGTCAATCATTCCCTCACGAAGCAAGTCCATGGCTATCTTCACCATAGCCGTTCCAGTGCGCTTACCATTACGTGTCTGCAGGAACCATAGCTTGCCTTCCTGTACGGTGAACTCCATGTCCTGCATATCGTGGTAATGCTTCTCCAGCTTGTCTTGGATATCATTCAGCTGTGCATAAATCTCCGGCATGGCTTCTTCCATTGACGGGAAGTTGGCTACCCGCTCCTCTTCGGCAATGCCTGCACGCTGTGCCCAGCGAATGGAACCGGCCTTGGTAATCTGCTGCGGCGTGCGAATACCGGCAACCACGTCTTCGCCCTGGGCGTTAACAAGATACTCGCCGTTAAACACATTCTCACCCGTAGCAGCATCGCGGCTGAAGCAAACGCCCGTAGCAGAGGTTTCGCCCATGTTGCCGAACACCATTGCCATAACCGAAACGGCCGTCCCCCACTCGTCGGGGATGCCCTCCATCTTGCGATAAAGGATGGCGCGGTCGTTCATCCAACTGCGGAAGACGGCACAGATGGCGCCCCAGAGCTGCTCTATCGGGTCGTCGGGGAACGAGCTACCTGTACGTTCCTTGATAGCTTGCTTGAACAAAACAACAAGGTGTTTCAGCTCTTCAACGGACAAATCCTTGTCCAACTTGATGCCGCGTTCGGCCTTCACCCGTTCGATAATCTCCTCAAACGGGTCGATATCTTCCTTATTGGCCGGCTTCATATCGAGCACGACGTCACCGTACATCTGTACAAAACGGCGGTAGGAATCGTAAACGAAGTGCGGGTTAGCGGTCTTCTTCACCATTCCCTCAGCAACTTCATCATTCAGACCAAGGTTCAGGATGGTGTCCATCATGCCGGGCATAGAGGCGCGGGCGCCCGAACGAACCGATACAAGCAAGGGGTTGACAGGGTCGCCGAACTTTGAATTCATCAAAGACTCGATGTGCTCCACGGCTGCTTTCACGTCAGCACTCAGGATTTCGACTATCTTCTCCTGCCCCACCTTATAATATTCATTACAGCAATCGGTGGTAATGGTAAAGCCCGGAGGTACCGGGACACCTATCAGGTTCATTTCTGCGAGATTGGCTCCCTTACCGCCCAAATGCTCTCTCATCTTGGCATTTCCTTCGGCTTTTCCATTACCGAAGAGATAAACTCTTTTTTCACTCATAATAGATTTGATATCAATGTTTTTGGATTTGTTTTTTATTTACTTGCAAAGATAGTACAAAATAATTAACGGACAAAAGATTGAACCGAAAAAATGTAATCTCCACATTGCATTTTCTTTGTTAGCGCTAACAAGAACCAACGCCTTGCCTGCTGTAAGGCAGAAATTCCATTCGGACCGACGAACTGTCAATAAATATGCTTTCTTGATTTAAAAGTCACAAATAAATCGTACCTTTGCAGCAAATTTGAAGTATTATGTCAAGTAAACGCAAGCCATTGCCAATATTGGAGAATGTACTCGTTGAGGCCGTTGCCGCCGAGGGGAAGTGTGTAGCCCACGTGAACGATATGGTGGTTTTCATACCATTCTGCGTGCCGGGTGACGTCGTAGACCTGCAAGTGAGACGGAAAAAACACCACTACTGCGAGGCCGAAGTCATCAGATTTGTCATGTACAGCGATGTACGCGAGAAGCCGGTGTGTGAAAGTTTCGGCATTTGCGGAGGCTGCAAGTGGCAGAACCTGCCCTACTCCGAACAGCTGAAAGCCAAACAACAGCAAGTACACGACCAGTTAACGAGAATCGGAAAGATAGAACTGCCGGAATTCCGGCCTATCATAGGCTCCGACAGAATATGGGAATACAGAAACAAACTGGAGTTTGGCTGCTCCAACAAGCGATGGTTCACCAAGGAAGAACTGAGCAACAAGGAGCTCGACTTACATGCCACTGACACCAACGCCATAGGCTTCCACATTACCGGAGCATTCGACAAGATTTATCCCATCGGCAAATGCTGGCTGATGGACAACCTGCACAACGAGATAAGGAACGAAATCAGAGATTACGCCTTGGCCCACCAACTAACCTTCTACGATATCAAAGAGCAGCACGGTCTGCTCCGCGACATCGTTATCCGCAACTCCAATACCGATGAGTGGATGCTGATTATCCAGTTCCATTTCGAGAGTAAGGGAGACGAAGATGCTGCCAAAGGCTTGCTTCAACACATACAAGACAAGTTCCCGCAAATCAGTAGCTTGCTGTATGTAGACAATCAGAAGGGAAATGATACCTTCGGAGACCTGGATGTAAAGGTCTTCGGCGGCAAGGATCATATATTTGAGACGATGGAAGACCTGAAATTCAAGGTCGGACCTAAGAGTTTCTACCAGACTAACACCGACCAGGCCTACCACCTGTACTGTGTAGCCAGAGAGTTTGCTGAACTTACCGGCAGCGAACTTGTCTACGACCTCTACACCGGCACTGGTACAATAGCCAACTTTGTGGCCCGCAAGGCCAGGAAAGTTGTCGGGATAGAATACGTACCCGAGGCTATTGAGGACGCCAAGGTGAACAGCAAAATCAACGATATTGGCAACACCTTATTCTATGCGGGCGACATGAAGGACATACTGACCCCGGATTTCGTCCATGCTCACGGTCGGCCGGATGTCATCATCACCGACCCGCCACGCGCAGGCATGCACCCCGACGTTGTTCAGGTTATACTGAACACGGCGCCCAAGCGCATTGTTTACGTTAGCTGCAACCCAGCCACCCAGGCACGAGACCTTGCTCTGCTGGATGCCGATTACAAGGTGACGGCCGTACAGCCTGTAGACATGTTTCCGCATACGCCCCACGTGGAGAACGTAGTGCAGCTCGTTCATCGGTAACGAGCAAAAACGAGGGTCCTAAAAAGCAGCTGACCTGTACTGAATAAGTTGACAGTTTACATCAACCAAAAGAAGTAAAAAGTCATGAAACAGTACAATGAAATCGAAAAATTAGAGTTATTACGTCGGTACCTCACGAGTGGCCTGTCGATACGCGCCTTTTCCGC
>NZ_FOHY01000040.1:0-2653 GCF_900111525.1 Prevotella sp. kh1p2 | reverse complement strand
TGGAAAAGCCGAGCGCGTTTGACCCCCGAGGGCAAGCGACGTTGACCCTTACGGGCAAAATAAGAATGACCCTCTGCGGCAAAATAAAATTGACCCCTGAATGCGATTGCCATTCAGGGGCTTTTTTGTAGTTTTGTGTTGCCGTCCTGACTGGCGGATAAACGTTAAACTACAGAATTCAATGACAAAGTTAAGAAATTTATTGCGATGTTACGCCATTGGAATGAGTATAAAAAGCATCTCTAGTGCTTTTCATCTCTCGCGTAACACTGTGCGCAAGTATGTGCGCAGGTATCAGGAGAGCGGTCTGACGCTTGACCTGCTGATGACCATGTCTGAGGAAAAGCTCCAGGAGATGTTCCTCGACAACCAGAATCGCAGCCGTAAGCCATCTGCGCGCATGGATGAGCTGGAGGCTCTGATTCCCGACTACGTGAAGCGGCTCAGCCGCAAGGGCGTGACTGTCAAGTCGCTCCACGAGGAATACCTCAGGGAGCATCCTGACGGCTATAAGTACTCTACCTTCAAGCGTGCCGTCCGCCGGCAGAAGTACCATGTGCGGGTTGTCGGCCATGTTGACCATCTTGCCGGAGACCAGATGTACATAGACTACGCGGGTGACAAGCTGGAGGTCGTGGATGCTGAGACTGGCGAGGTGCGCTGCGTGGAGGTGTTCGTTGCCATCCTCCCGTGCAGCCACTACACCTACTGCGAGGCTGTTTGGTCACAGAAGAAAGAGGACCTCATCGTGGCCTGCGAGAATGCCCTTCACTTCTTCGGCGGTGCGCCGATGGCCGTCGTGCCGGACAACCTGAAGGCTGCTGTCACGCGAAGCGACCGTAACGAGCCTGTCATCAATGAGGACTTTGCGGCAATGGCCGAGTTCTACGACATGGCAGTATTCCCGGCCAGAGCACGCCATCCGAAGGACAAGGCACTTGTGGAGAATGCGGTAAAGCTGATGTACCGCTCTGTCTATGCCGACATCGAGGGGCTGGTGTTCCATGACCTCGCGTCCCTGAATGCCGCCATACGCAATTCGCTGGGTGCTTTCAATGACCGCAGGATGAGCGGAAGGAAAGAGTCACGCCGTGAGCTTTTCGAGGAGGTGGAGAAGGAATATCTCCAGCCGCTTCCCGCAGTCCGTTTCCAGATGAAGGCACGGAAGACCGTTACGGTCATGAAGAACAGCCACGTGATGCTGAACAAGCACCACTACAGCGTGCCCAAGGAATACATAGGCAAGCGTGTGGACATCGTATATGATGCGGACAGCCTGCAGATATACCACGGGCTGAAGCTTGTGACCTCCCACATGCGTAACGACACGCCATACGGCTACACACAGAAAGAGGCGCACAAACTGCCCGGCCGTCACGGCTCCTATGAGAAGGACCTCGGCGAGATCTACGAACGTGCCCGAGCCATAGACAACATCCTGCTTAACTACCTCAGGGAAGTCGCAGCGCAGAAGAAGTATCTGCCGCTGGCCTTCCGTACGTGTAAGGGCATCATATCGCTGGAGAAAAAGTACGGCCTTGCCCGCCTCGTAGCGGCATGTGCCTGTGCCTCCGAGGGACGGCAGTACGGCTACAACGAGGTGCTGGAGATCCTCAAGCGTGGCGACGACGTGAACTTCATGCCGTCGGACGATGACACCCCTGACGCTTTCCTCAATTACAAGCCGCAGATTCACAAGAATATACGCGGCAGGGAATACTACTCAAACTTATCAGGTAACGAAAAAGAAGATGACAATGGAGACAACAAACAGTAAGACTGCACCAATCGTGCAGGAGAAAGACCAGAACCAGGTCACGCTCGACCTGATGCGCAGAATGAGGCTTACGGGAATGGCCAACGCCTTTGAGGAAAGCCTCACGTCCACCTATGCCGAGGCCATGACACCCGACGGCTTCATCTCCTGGCTGATGGCAAGGGAGTGGGACTACCGCTCCTCGGCAGCCATAGACAGGCTCATACGCGGAGCCTCCTTCCGCTACAATGCCTATCCCGAGGAGATTGACTACAGTATCAGCCGCGGGCTTAACCAGAACCAGATGGAAAGGCTGCTCTCGCTTGACTTCGTGCGGCAGGGGCAGAATCTCTTCATCACGGGATCTGCCGGCACAGGCAAGAGCTTCCTTGCCACGGCCATAGGCTATCATGCCTGCAAGAACGGCATCAGGACGCTATATTCAAACACCTCAAAGCTGCTCAGCTCTCTGAAGGTCGCAAAGGCCAAGAACACCATAGAGACGGAGTTGAAGAAGATAGAACGGTGTCAGCTGCTCATCCTCGACGATGCCTTCCTCGTACCGCTGGACGCCAAGGAGCGCCCCATCCTTTTGGAAATCATCGAAGACCGCCATGACAGGAAGTCAATCGTCATGGCCTCTCAACTCCCTGTGGAAAACTGGTATGATGCCATCGGTGACCAGGCTGTCGCCGATGCCGTGCTTGACAGGATCGTACACTCATCACACCGCATCGAACTCTTCGGCGAAAGCATCCGCAAGATGAAGGCTAAGAAGTAAACAGGGCAAAATAAAAATGACCCCGCCAGTCAGGACTTTAGAGGGGGCAAAATAAAAAAGTTTTCAGGGGGCAACGTCGCTTTGCCCTCGGGGGTCAAACGCGCTCGGCTTTTCCA